>JAFNAJ010000145.1 GCA_017860085.1 Acidobacteriota bacterium
GCGCACCGCGTCGTGCTCGTACATGTGCGTGTTCATCGCCGGCGCCACGAGCACGGGCGCTCGGGTGGCCAAATAGAGCGACGTGAGGAAGTCGTCGGCGAGCCCGTGCGCAAAGCGCGCCAGGACGTGCGCGGTCGCCGGGGCCACGAGCAGCAGGTCGATCGACGAGGCGAGCGAGATGTGCTCGATGTTGGCGTTCGCGCCCGGGGCCCACTGGTCCGTAACGACCGGCCGCTGCGTGATCGCCTCGAAGGTGAGCGGGCCGACGAAGTTCTGGGCGGCGCGGGTCATCACGGCCACCACGTCGTGCCCCTCCTTCTGCAGCCCGCGGGCGATCTCCGGCGACAAGAGACATCTCAGTAACCTCTGCGACGACGGTTCCGGGGTGCCGGCACCCCGGAACCCTAGTTCGTTTGATCGTCGAACGTGGCGATGATGGCGTCAACCGCTCGACCCATCCGATCGCGGCGGCAGCGCTCGGCGACGACGATGGCCTGCAGGCGCGCCAAGGCGTCGTCGAAATCGTCGTTCACCACCAGGTAGTCGTAACCCTGGTAGGCTGCCAATTCCTCCCGCGCCGTGTTGAGGCGCCGGCGCATCGCCTCCTCGGCGTCCTGCTGTCGCCCACGCAGCCGCGTCTCGAGCACGGCGAGCGACGGGGGCAGGACGAAGATCGAGACGTGCGGCAGGCCATGGTGGCGGATCTGGCGAGCCCCCTGGACGTCGATCACGAGCACCACGTCATGTCCTTCGGCGAGGAGCCGGTCGGTGTCGAGGCGACTGGTCCCCTTGAGGTCGCCGAACACGGTGGCCCACTCGAGAAACTCGCCGCGGGCCACCATGGCCTCGAACGCCTCGCGGCTCACGAAGTTGTAGTCGACGCCCCTGACCTCGCCGGGCCGAGGCGGCCGCGACGTGTACGACCGCGATCGCACCAGTCCCGGCACCCGCCGCACGAGTTCCTCGACCAGCGTCGTCTTGCCCGCGCCCGACGGCGCCGACACGACGAAGAGCCCCCCCACGGTTCCTGAGCGCTCCACCCCCCGCGCGTCGTCACTCGACATTCTGCACCTGCTCGCGCATCTTCTCGAGCTCGGCCTTCATCTGCACGACGAACTCGGCCACGCGCCTGCCCTCGGCCTTCGAGCCGATCGTGTTGACCTCGCGGTTCATTTCCTGCAGCAGGAAGTCGAGTTTGCGTCCGCACGGCTCGGGCCCCCGCGCCAGCGACAGCCAGTGGTCCAGGTGCCCCTTGAAGCGCACGACCTCTTCGCTGATGTCCGACCGTGCCGCGGCTCGCACGATCTCCTGGGCGATCAAGGCGGGCTCGACCGTGGCCTCGGTCGCCAGCTCGGCCACCCGCTTCGCGAGCCGCGCTTCGGTCGTCGCTCGCCCCTCGTCGGCCGCCACCGCGAGCTCGTCGATGAGTCGCCCCAGGCCGAGCCGACGGCTTTCGAGGTCGGCATCGAGGAAGCCCCCCTCGCGCACGCGCATGGTGCAGGCGTCTTCAGCCGCGGCGTCGACCGCGTCCCTCGCCAGGGCCAGCAGCGACCCCTGCTCGGCTTCGTCTGCACCCGGCACGCGCTCGCGAATGACGAGCGCCTGGGGAAACCGCAGCAGGTCGGCCGTCGTCACTGGCGCCAGATCGAGGCCCATCGCGCGACCGCGCTCGAGCGCCCGCACGAGCGCCGCCACGACGGGCTCGCTCATCTCGATCTCTGGCTCGGCCGGCGCCTTCACCTGCACCGAGATCATCAGCTCCACGCGCCCGCGCGCGAGGCGGCGCTGCAGCAACGCCTTCAGCTCCGACTCGGCAGCTGCCAGCACGGCCGGCACACGGACCTGCACATCGAGGTACCGGTGGTTCACCGTCTTCACGGTGGCCGTCACCACGGCCAGGTCGTTCTCGCGCGCGGCCGATGCAAACCCGGTCATCGACACGATCATGGACTCACCCCTCGCGCACGCGCTCTCCCACCGGCTCTGGCGTGCGCCCGTTCCCGTCGTTCGCCGCGGCGTCCCCTTCCGGCCGTTCGAACATCTGCAGGGCATAGAGACGGCCATACACGCTGTCGGGCCGCGCGAGCAGCTCGTCGTGCCGGCCAATCTCCTTCACCTCGCCCTTCTCCAGCACGATGATCGCGTCGGCGCGCCGGACCGTCGACAGGCGGTGCGCAATCACGAACGACGTTCGGCTCATCATCAGTCGGGCGAGCGCGTCCTGGACGAGCCGCTCCGACTCGGCGTCGAGCGACGAGGTGGCCTCGTCGAGGATCAAGATCGGCGGGTTCTTCAAGAGCGCCCGGGCAATGGCCAGGCGTTGCCGCTGACCGCCCGACAGGCGCTGGCCGCGCTCCCCAATCCTGGTCTCGTAGCCCTGCGGCAACGTGCTGATGAACTCGTGGGCGTGGGCCGCCCTCGCCGCGGCTTCCACGGCCTCCCGCCCCGCGTTCAGGCTGCCGTAGGCGATGTTGGCGGCAACCGTGTCGTCGAACAGCACGGTCTCCTGGGTGACCATGCCGATCTGCGCGCGAAGCGATCGCACGGTCGCATCACGCAGGTCGACCCCGTCGATCAGAATCGCTCCCCCGGTAACGTCGTAGAACCGGGGGATCAGGTTGACGAGCGTCGTCTTCCCCGCGCCACTCAGCCCGACGATGGCGACCATCTGGCCAGCGGGGACCGTGAACGAAACCCGCCGCAGGATCTCGCGTCGGTCGCCGTCACTGTAGTGAAACGAGACGTCCGCGAACTCGATGCGGTGGCCGAGCGGCGCCAGGGCGATGGCGCCTGGGCGGTCCTGCACCTCGGTGTGCGTATCGAGCAGCTCGAAGATGCGCTGCGCGGCGGCGATGGCCTGCTGCAGGTTGGCGTTGACGCGGCTCAGCTTCTTGGCCGGTCCGTACATCAGGAACATCGCCGCGATGAAGGAGGAGAACTCGCCGGTGGTCAACCGCGCC
Organism: Acidobacteriota bacterium; assembly: GCA_017860085.1. Taxonomy (GTDB): domain Bacteria; phylum Acidobacteriota; class Vicinamibacteria; order Vicinamibacterales; family JAFNAJ01; genus JAFNAJ01. The sequence continues at coordinate 2,961 of JAFNAJ010000145.1, forward strand.
GACGCAATCTGGTCAGCGCCGTACCAGAGCGCCGCGGCGATGCCAAAACCGCCGAGCAACTCCATCAGGGGCGGCAGCACGGCGAGCGCGCTCGTCACCTTCATGTTCGTACGATAGAGCCGGTCGGCCCCGGCACTGAATCGCCGCGACTCGTGGCCCTCGGCCCCGAAGGCCTTCACGATGCGGTGCCCTGCGAACGCCTCTGCCGCCATGTGCGACAGGTGCTCCATCTCCTCCTGGCTTCGCCGGGTCGTTCGACGCACGCGTTGGCCGAGACGGACGAGCGGGTACACCACCACCGGGGCGCCGGTCATCACGACGAGTGCGAGGCGGGCATCGTAATAGAACATCAAGCCCGCGTAGCCGACCAGGGCGAGGGATTCCTGCAGCAGGTCCCCGATGGTCTCCGACACCGCGTGCTGCACCTGGCTGACGTCGTTCATGATGCGTGACATCAGCTGCCCGGTCGAGCGCCGCGCGAAGAACCCGGCCGACTGGCCGAGGATGTGCGAGAACATCAGCTCGCGCAGGTCGCGGACGACCCGCTGCCCGATGTCCGTCATCAGGTAGCTGGCGCAGAACGACCCGAGCCCCTTGGCGACGTACACGACGACGATCGCCGTGGCCACCCACCCGAGCGCGCTGCGGTTCGGCAGTACGCTGTCGAAGATCGGCTTGATGAGGTAGGCCAGCCCGGCGGACGCGACGGCGTAGATACCCATCGCGCCCAGCGCGATCGCCAGTCGTCCCCGATACGGGGCCGCGTGCCTGAGCAGGCGAAGGAAGGGGTGCACGGTGGGACGCCGACCTCAGGTGCGGCCGGCGTACCCGCGCGGGTGGGCCGCATGCCACGCCCACGCGGTGCCGACGATCGCGTCGAGGTCCGCAAAGCGAGGCGTCCACCCCAGCGCCCCGCGAATCCGCTCGTTTGAGGCAAACAGCCGCGCAGGATCACCTGCACGTCGCGCGGCGATGTCGTGAGGCACCTGCCGCCCGGTGACGCGCTCCACCGCGCGGATCACCTCGAGCACCGAGTGGGGGCGCCCGTTGCCGAGGTTGAAGACGGCCGACGACTCCCCCCGTTCGAGGGCGTCGAGCGCCCGCACGTGGGCATCCGCCAGGTCGGCCACGTGAACGTAATCGCGTTGGCAGGTTCCGTCGGGAGTCGGGTAGTCGGTCCCGAATACCATGAGGCGCTCGCCACCGCGGGCCGCATCGATCGCACGAGGAATGAGATGGATCTCCGGGGAATGATCCTCGCCGAGCAGGCCGTCCGGGTCGGCACCCGCCGCGTTGAAGTAGCGCAAGGCGACCGACCGGAGGCCGTACGCCCGCTCGAAGTGCGGAAGGGCGCGCTCGATGGCCAGCTTCGTCTCGCCGTAGGCATTCACCGGATGGTTCGGGTGCTCCTCGGGAATCGGCACGCGTTCGGGCTCCCCGAAGACCGCGCAGGTCGACGAGAACACGAACCGGCCGACGCCTGCCCGGGCCATCGCCCCGAGCACCGACAGCGCGCCGCCGACGTTGTTGCTGTAGTAGCCGACGGGGTCGCGCACCGAGTCCGGCACCGACAACCAGGCGGCAAAGTGCATCACCGCGACCGCCCGCGACTCCCGAAGCGCGGCCTCGACGGCCGCCGTGTCGCGGATGTCGCCTCTCACGAGCGACACCTGCCCGGGCCAACGCGCGGCGAGGTGCTCGACCGCCTCGGGATGCCCGGCCGAGAGGTTGTCGAAGACCACGACCGGCCGGCCTGCTTCGAGCAATGCCTTGACCGCGTGACTGCCGATGTAGCCCGCCCCACCCGTGACAACGATGCTCGACAGGATACGTTCTCCGTGGCGGGGCCGCCTGGACGACACGCCAAGGCCCGCCGGGTCTCGGAAAACTAACACATGGGCTCTATGGTGTCAATCTACTGACAGCAAAGGATTTGTGCCGCCCAAGGCTCCCGTGTTACCCTCGTCGCCGTGCGCATCTTGGTCGACTACCGACCGGCGCTGCGACAGCGCTCGGGCGCTGGGGTCTTCATCCACGGCCTGGTCCATGCGTACGCCAGGGGCCCGGGACGCGACGACGAGGTGGTGCTGTTCTCCAGCTCGCTCAGGGACCAGATCGACCCCGATGACGAGCCGGGATTCGAAATCGCCAATCGGCGCGTGCCCGTACGCGTGCTCAATCGGCTGTGGCACCGCCTGGAATGGCCTCCGGTGGAGCGCCTGATCGGCGGGTCTTTCGACGTGGTCCACTCCCCTCACCCACTGATGCTGCCGACGCGCTCGGCGGCGCGGGTGATCACCATTCACGATCTCGACTTCCTCGACCACCCCGAGCGGACCGAGGCCGAGATCCGCCGCGACTACCCCGCCCTCGTCCGTGAGCATGCCCTCGCGGCCGACCACATCGTCGTGAGCTCGGCCTTCACCGCGGGCGAAGTTCACCTTCGGCTCGACGTGCCCCGTCATCTCATCACGGTCTGCCGGCCGGGTGCCCCACCGTGGCCCCCGCGAACCGCTGCCCCGGACGGGGGTCCCATCCTGTTTGTCGGAACGCTGGAGCCCCGGAAGAACGTGTCGGGGCTGCTGGACGCCTACGAGCTGCTGCTGGCCTCGAGCCCGCGGCCCGTGCCGGAACTGCTCCTGGCAGGCCGTGCCACACGCGCCGCGCAACCGTGGTTGGAACGGCTGTCACAGCCACCGCTCAAGGGCCACGCACGCCACCTCGGCTACGTCACCGACGCCGAGCGCCTTGCGCTCTTCCAGCGCGCCTGCCTGCTGGTGCTGCCCTCGTTCAACGAGGGGTTCGGCCTGCCGGTGCTCGAGGCCATGACCCTGGGCGTCCCGGTGATCGCCTCCGACAGGGGCGCGATTCCCGAAGTCCTCGGTGACGCCGGCGTCATGGTGGATCCCGAGGCGGTCGACGCGCTCGCCGATGCGATGGGTCGCATGCTGGTCGATCCGGGCGCCGCCGCGGCCGCCGCGGCGCGCGGCATCCGGCGCTCGCGCCTGTTCGACTGGGACGAGGCCGCCACTGCGCTGCGTGTGGCCTACACCGAGGCGGTCGCAGCCCATCGCGCCCGGCAAACCGCCATCGCCGCGTCGAGGTGACGCGACGATGCGCGTCGGCATCGACGGTCGCGAACTGCGGGGGTCGCGCACAGGGGTCGGGCGGTATCTCATCGAGCTGCTCGCACGCTGGACCCGCGACGCCGAGGCCTCGCGGCACACGCTCGTGCTGTTCACGCCCGAGGCCATCGACACCGCGCCTTGGAACGGGTCTGGCGGCGCGACGCTGGCCGTCAACCCCGTGCCTGGCGGAGGGGGAACCGCGTGGGAGCAGGTGGCGCTGCGCCGAGCCGCCAGGCGCCACGCCCTCGATGTGTTCTTCGCCCCGGGGTACACGGCCCCGCTGGCGCTCGGCCTCCCCGTGGTCGTGGCCGTGCACGATGTGAGCTTCGCCGCGCACCCGGAGTGGTTCCGCTGGCGCGAGGGGCTGCGGCGGCGACTCGTGACGCGGGCCGCGACCCGGCAGGCGACCACGGTCTTGGCGCTCACCGAGTTCGGTCGGCGCGAGATCGAGACCCATCTCGGCGTCCCTTCGAAGAAGGTCAGGGTCATCAGCCCCGGTGCCGACCCTCACCCGTGCTTTGCCGCTCCGCACCTCTCGCGCACGCCGGCAGCGGGCATGCACGAGCCCCTGATCCTGTTCGCAGGCTCGATTTTCAACCGCCGCAACGTGCCGCTGCTCCTCCGCGGGTTCGCACGTCTCGCGGCGCGCCACCCTGAGGTCCGTCTCGAGATCGTGGGTGAGAACCGCACGCACCCGCATGAAGACATCGGCGCCCTGATCGAGGCTGCCAACCAGGGCGCGCGGGTCACGCTGCGGCGCTACGTTCCCGATGAGACGTTGGCCGGGCTCTACAGCCGTGCCCGGGCGTTTGCGTTTCTGTCGTCGTACGAGGGCTTCGCGCTCACCCCGCTCGAGGCGCTCCGCTCAGGTGTACCGCCGGTGCTGCTCGATACGCCCGTGGCTCGAGAGGTGTACGACGAGGCCGCGCTCTTCGTCGCCGACCACGACGAAGCCGGTCTCGCAGCA
>JAFNAJ010000146.1 GCA_017860085.1 Acidobacteriota bacterium
CCCGTGAGGGCCGCGGCTCGCGCCGTGTACATGCGCACCTGCCACGCGGGGTCGGCGGCCAGTTGCGGCACGGCGTCGACTGCGCGCGCGGGCGCGAGGGTGGCGAGCGAGATCAGCGCGTGGGCCGGGCGGTGCCATCGGGGCCGACCCGCCTCCCTGCCCCCGGCCTCCGAACCTGAGGCCGTGCGCGTTCGCTGATCGACCTCGGCGGCAACTGTGGCGATCGCGCGGTCATTGCCCTTGCAGCTCGAGGTCAGGTCGGTCGCGAGCAGCGCGACGTGCGTGTCCTCGTCTTGCACCAGATCGAGGAGCGCCTCGCAGTGCGCGCCGATGGTTGCATCGCCGCGTCGGCCGAGTTGGCTGAGCACCGCGTAGCGGACCGGTCCCGAGCTGTCGTGAAGCGCGCGCCTCAGCGCGTCCTGCCGCAGCGGGTCCTCGCGACCCACGGCGATTGCCGCCAGTCGGCGAACCTGAGCATCTGGATCCCCCAGGGCGGCGTCGACCGCGGCGAGGGTCGTGGCCCGCCCTGTGAGCAGCACCTGGAGGGCCAGCCGCCGGGCAAGCGCCCACTGCGCTTCGGCTGTGGCGTCCCTGGCGTGCTCGGCCTGGTCGTGAATGACCCTCGTCGCCAGCTCAACCACCGCTGCGGATGGGGGCGCCAGTTTGGCGTGCCGTCGCTCCAGCGCTTCAAGCCCCGTGAGAACACCGGTCACCAATTCGGCGGGCGGAGTCCTGAGATCCGGCCCCCCGACGTTGCCCGATGGCATTGGCCCGAGGAGGCTCAGGAGCATGTCCTCTGCCAGCCGCAAGTCGGTCTCACTGTCATAGGTCATACGACCAATTGCAGTAGCGATCCGCCCTCGGCTGGCTTGATTGCTTTCGGCCCTCGCCAGCCCACCCAGGATGCCAGTCAGCGCCATATTTGGTTGTTTGACATAGCACTGAGCGACTGACGAGGCCGCTACGGACCGAATCGTGGAGTCAGTCGAGACGAGCAGTGGGATGGCATCGGTGCATCCAGCGGGACTCTCGGTCCGCCCAGCGGCACGCAATGCCAAGCTGGCGACTAATCGGTCATTGGACCAAATAAGGCTTCGAAGTTCCTCCCGGAGCGCACGAGTCTCGACGCGGGCATCCTCGACGGCGAGTATCCGGCGCCATGCCTCCAATTGTCCGGGGCTCGGCGTCGGTCCGCCTTGGGTCTGGGCTGACAGCGGCGCGGCGCCCATCGCCAGCAGGATCGTCGCGACGGCCAGGAGGGCCGGTCTCGTCATGCGGTCCACGCGCGCCCCTCGCCTGAGCCTAGAGGTTCACGGTCTCGCGATACTCCGGCTTCCGCACGCGCCAGCCCAGTGAGGTGGCAATCGCCGACTCGAGGGCGGCCATGGGCTCGGGTTCGCCGTGCACGAGGTAGGTCACGCGCGGTGGGCGCTCGAAGTGGCCGAGCCAGCGCAGCAGCTCGCGCCGATCGGCGTGCGCCGACATTGCATCGATCTTCGCGATCTCGGCTCGCACCGGCACCAGCTCCCCGTGGATTTTCACCTCGTCGGCGCCATCGACCAGGGCGCGACCGCGCGTGCCCGCGGCCTGGTAGCCGACGAAGAGCACCGTGTGCTTCGGGTCGGGCAGCGCGGCCTTCAGGTGGTGCAGCACGCGGCCCCCCGTCGCCATCCCGCTCGAGGAGATGACGATCGAAGGCGTCTTCGAGGCGGTGACCTCCTTGGACTGCTTGGGCGAGTTGACCGTTTGGAAGCGCTTTGTGGCGAACACCGAGACGTCACGCCGCCCCGGCTTCATGTCGGGATCGAGCTCCTGGTAGCGCGCGCCGTAGTAGTTGAGCGCCTCGATGGCCATGGGGCTGTCGAGAAAGACGGGGAGGACCGGGATGCGCCGCTCCTCTTCGAGGTGCTTGATCCAGTAGAGCACCTCCTCGACGCGCCCGATGGCAAACGACGGGATGATCACCTTGCCGCCCCGCGCGGCTGTTGCGGAGATGATCCGCGCGAGTCGCGTCGCGTGGTCGTCGGCCTCGTGCTCGCGGTCGCCGTAGGTCGACTCGACCAGCAGGACGTCGGCCGACGGCATGGGCGTCGGATCCGGCAGCACAGGACGGTTGTAGCGGCCAAGGTCGCCGCCAAAGAGAATCGAGGTGCCGCCGTTCCCGTCGAGGCGCACCCGGGCAAACGCCGAACCCAGCAAGTGCCCGGCCGGCACGAACGTCACCTCGAACCCCTTGGTCACGGGCATCGGGCGATCGAAGCCCACAGGCTGCAGCTGCATGAGCGCCTGGTTTGCATCATCCTCGGTGAAGAGCGGCAGCGCTGGCGTGTGCCTCGTGTAGCCGTGCTTGTTGGCCTGACGCGCGTCCTCTTCCTGCAGCCGTCCCGAGTCGGGCAGCACGATGCGGCACAGGTCGGCTGTGCCCGGCGTGCAGAACACGCGGCCTGCGAATCCCTGCGCGACGAGGCGTGGCAGGTAGCCCACGTGGTCCACGTGCGCGTGGGTGAGGACGACAGCGTCGATGGTGGCGACGTCGATGGGCAGCGAATCCCAGTTGCGGAGGCGCAGTTCCTTCAGTCCTTGGAACAGTCCGCAATCGACGAGCACCCGATGTCCGTCGGCCTCGAGGAGGTACTTCGAGCCGGTTACCGTCTGGGCGGCACCAAGAAAAGTCAGCGTGGCCACGCGGCGACTGTATCAAAAGTAGGGGCTCGGGGCCTGACACCAGGCGGCCGGCGTCGGACTCGGCACCGCCCGCGCCGGGCGCGGCCCCGCGCTTGCAGGCGCGGATGCTACCATGGCGCTCATGCAGACGGTGCGGCCACGGGTCAGCTACAGCGACCTCGCCAGCATGCCGGAGGACGGGCGTCGTTACGAGATCTACGACGGCGAGGTCTTCGTGGTCCCAGCGCCCATCCCCTTTCATCAGGTCGTCGTCCTCAACCTCGAGGACCGGCTGCGCGAGTGGACGCGCCAGCACGGCGGCATCGTCCTCGTCTCGCCCATCGACATTGTCATTTCCGAGTACGACGTGGTGCAGCCGGATCTCGTTTTCTTCGCACCGGCGCGCGCGCACCTCGTCAAGCTCGACGCGCCCATTCGGGCGATCCCCGACCTGGTGGTCGAGGTCCTTTCGCCGTCGACTGCCTCAACGGACCGCGGGAAGAAGCTCCAGCTCTTCGCGCGTTCCGGGCTGCCGGAGTACTGGCTGGTCGATCCCGCGCTGCGCAGCGTCGAGATCAATGTGCTGCGGAGCGGTGTCTTCGCACTGGCTGGCCGACACGCGACTGGCGAGCGCATCACATCCAGTGCCGCCCCAGGCTTCACCTGTCTCGTCGACGCGCTCTTCGAGACGCCGCTGATCGCCGGGTAGCTGGCGGGGTGTGCCGCCGGCCCTTCGTCGACACCTCGCTGGGCCTGCGCACGTGACCGCGCAGGTGCGGCGGCCCGCCCGGTCGCCGAGCCCAATCTGCTAAGCTGAGGGCCGCCGGCAAGGAGCCGTCCTCATGCGTCTTTCGCCCGATTCCCGAAGACACTCTCGCCCCCTTTTCCTCGCACTCGCCGCGCTGTTGACCGCCGTCGTCTCGGCCGACGCGCAGCAGAAGCTGCTCACGCTCGACGACCTCTACGACCCGGCGAAGAAGGTCGACTTCGGCGGCGCGCAGCCGACGGGCCTGGTGTGGCTCGACGACCAGACCTACGTGTGGCCGAAATCGTCGGGGACGGGCCGTGACCGCACGGTCGAGTGGCTGAAGGTGAACGCCGCGACGGGCACGACGAGCCCGTTCTTCGACCAGGCCAAGATGGCGGCCGCGCTGGCGACGGTGGCAGGCATCTCCGAGGCGGACGCCAAGTCGCTGGCGCGGCGCACGAGCTACACGTGGAACCCGTCGCGCTCGGCCATCCTGCTCTCCATCGGTGACGACCTCTATCACTACGAGACGGGCGCGGCTCGCGTGACACGCCTCACGAGCGATCCGGGGGAGGAGCGCGATGCGGCCTACAGCCCCGACGGCAGGCTCGTGGCCTTCACGCGCGATGCCAACCTCTATGTGGTCGAGGTCGGCAGCGGGCGCGAACGCCAGCTCACGGTGGACGGCTCGCCCCAGCGCCTCAACGGCCGCCTCGACTGGGTCTACCAGGAGGAGCTGTTCGGCCGCGGCACCTACCGGGCCTTCTGGTGGAGCCCCGACTCGTCGCACCTCGCCTTCCTCCAGCTCGACGAGCAGCCGGTGCCCGAGTTCACGCTGGTCGATCACATCCCCGCGCGTCAGGATGTCGAGGTCTTCGACTACCCCAAGGCCGGCGATCCCAACCCAACCGTGCGCCTCGGCATCGTGAGCGCGGGTGGCCGCGTGACGCGTCGAGACGCCTTCGAGGTGAACGAGGCAAACCTCGCGTCGGCCGAACCCGCCGGCGTCACATGGGCCGACACCCGCAAGTACTCGGCCGCCGAACACCTGATCGTCAACGTCAGCTGGACGCCCGACAGCCGGCAGGTGACCTTCCAGGTGCAGGACCGCGAGCAGATCTGGCTCGATTTCAACAGCGCCGACCGCTCGACCGGCGCGGTGAAGACGCTCTTCCGCGAGACGACCAGGGCGTGGGTCGACCGCCAGGACGACAACCCGATCTGGCTGAAGGATGGGTCGTTCTTGTGGCTGAGCGAGCGCACGGGTTGGCAGCACCTCTACCACTACAAGGCCGACGGCTCGCTCGTGAAGCAGGTGACCGACGGCCAGTGGGAACTGCGTTCGGTTTATGGTGTGGACGAGGCCTCGGGCACCATCTACTTTGGAGGCACCGAGCGCAGCCACATCGGGAACGACATCTACCGCGTGAAGCTCGACGGCTCGGGGCTGAAGCGGCTCTCCGGGCCGGACGGATCGCACGGCGCCAACTTCAGCCCGTCGTTCACGCACTACATCGGCACGTGGAGCGACATCACGACGCCGCCCCAGACGCGGCTGCACAAGGCGGACGGCTCCGAGGTGCGACTGATCGAGCGCAACGAGATCGCCGTGCTGGCCGACTACCGCCTGTCGAAGCCCGAGTTCCTCCAGGTGAGAACGCGCGACGGCTTCGTGATGGAAGCCGTCATGATCAAACCGCCCAATTTCGACCCTTCGCGCAGGTACCCGGTGTACCAGCAGACCTACGCGGGTCCGCACGCGCCGCAGGTACGCAACGGCTGGGGCGGCACGAGTTACCTCTACCACCAGTTCCTCGCCCAGCAAGGCCTCATCGTCTGGATCTGTGACAACCGCTCGGCCAGCGGGAAGGGTGCCGAGTCGACGTGGGCGGCCTACCAGCGCCTCGGCGAGACCGAGTTGGCTGACATCGAGGACGGGCTGGCCTGGCTGAAACAGCAACCCTGGGTCGACGGCGCGCGCATTGGGATCAATGGCTGGAGCTATGGCGGGTTCATGACGAGCTACGCGCTCACGCACAGCAAGAGCTTCGCGATGGGCATCGCCGGCGGCTCGGTGACCGACTGGCACCTGTACGATTCGATCTACACCGAGCGAGTCATGCGCATGCCGCAGAACAACCCCGACGGGTACGCGCGCACGTCGGTCGTCAACGCCGCGAAGAACCTGAGCGGCCGGCTGCTGCTCATCCACGGCGTGATGGACGACAACGTGCACGTGCAGAACACCGTGAAACTCGCCTACGAGCTCCAGCGCGCCGGCAAGCCGTTCGAGTTGATGCTCTACCCGAGGTCGCGGCACGGCGTCCGGGATCCGAACCTCGTGAAGCACATGCGTCAGACGATGGTGGATTTCATCTTCAGGACGTTGAAGCCGGAGGGCGCGTCGGTTCAGGCCGCGCAGTGAACCTCGTCGAAGCGCTCCGCACGCGGGAGTCGGTGGTGGCGGCCGAGCTCAGGCCGCCGCGAGCCGAACTGAGCGCCCACGCAGGGCTCGAGGCGTGGATCGACACGTATCACGCCGTGCGCAGCCTCGTGCGTCACGACGTGTTCGTGTTCGTGACCGACAGCGCGGTGGGGTCGCAGGAGGAAGACAACCTGCGTCACCTGGTCACGAACCTCGGCGACGCGGCGAGCCGGTCGCACGTCGTCCCGTTCCTCACGGCGAAGCACACGCTCGAGTACTGCCTCGGGTACGCCGACCGCGCATGGCAGCACGGCTTCCCGGCCCTGGTCGTGCTGGGCGGCGACAAGAGCGTCGGCCCGTCCCGCTGCGTGGAGCACGCCTGGCAGCTCAGGGCACGCATTCGCGAACGCCAGCCCGGCCTGCTGCTGGGCGGCTGGGCCAATCCCCACTCGGATGCGGCGCAGCAGGTGGAGTTCCTGCTCGACGCGCACAATCACGCCGAGTTCTACCTGACGCAGATCGTGTCGCACCATCAGTTGGGAGCCGTGGAGCGTTTCCTGGCCGAGGCCTCGCGCCGCAGCCTGGATGTGCCAGGCCTGTTCGGCGTCTTCTTCTACCGGAGCGCGAACCGGCGCACGCTGGCGGCGCTGGGCGAGTTTCTCCCGGTGCCGGCCGACGGGCTGGCGCAGGAATTCGGGGATGGTGACGATGCGGTGACGGTGTGCGCGCGGACGATCAGGCGACTGAGGGAGGCCGGCGCGCGGCACTTCTACATCAGCAACCTGCCGCTCGTGCGCACGCAGGCCACGCTCCAGGCGATTCTCTTCAAGACCTGACCCCAATCGGGCCCGCTAGCTGAGGTGGCGGCCGCCGTCGACTCGGATGGTCTCGCCCGTGATGAAGTCGGTGCGGACGAGGGCGAGCACGGCCTTCGCGATCTCCATCTCGCCGCCCCAGCGCCCGAGCGGCGTCGCCGCTTCGACCTCCCTCGCCTCGTCCTCGGTGATGTCGGGCGGCGCGAGGATGGGCCCCGGCGCAATCGCGTTGACCAGGATGCCGTCGCCGGCCAGCTCGAGCGCGAGCGCCTCGGTGAGCGCGATGACGCCCGACTTGGCCACGTAGTAGCCCACGTAGCCCTTGTAGCGCGGGCGGCGGCTCGCCGCCACCCAGTCGGCGACGTTCACGATGCGCCCGAAGCCCCCCTGGCGCATGTGGGACACGGCGGCCTTCGAGCAGAGGAAGGCCGCACGAAGATCGACCGCGAGCGCGCGCTCCCAGTCGTCGGCGGTCATCGCGTCGAAGTCGCGCTTCACATACGTCGACGCCATGTTGACCAGGATGTCGAGGCGGCCGAGCGCCGCGGCCGCCTCGTGGACCACGCGCGCACACGACTCCGGATGCGACAGATCGGCATGCAGCACCACCGCGTGCCGGCCTGCCTTGTGCACCGCCTCGGCCGCCTCCTCTGCCTCGGGACGCGAGCGATTGTAGGACAGGGCCACGTCGGCGCCCTGCGCCGCCAGCTCGCGCGCCACCACCGCCCCGATGCGCTTCGGGCCGGTGATCAACACTGCGCGATCGGACAAAGACCGCAACACGTCAGGTTCCAGGCTCCAGACTGAGGTTAGTTTCCTGTGAGCGATCCGAGCGCCAGTGCCCCCAGGCCGAAGACGGCAAACAGGGAGGCCGTGACGAAGAGGTTCACCAACCACCCGATGAACACGACGCCGACAGCACGCCCCGTGGACGAGTAGTCGAGAGCCTGCCGCACGGCGATCACCATCGCGATGAGCATCCACACCGAGATGAGGAAGTTGATGAGCACGCCAAGGAACGGGATGATCCCCAGCACCTGCAGGACGCCCGGGCTCGCCGAGAACCCAATGGTCCGCAGCATCTGGCCCATGTCGGCATGCGTGTTCGCCTCTGGCAAGACCTTGGTGCCGATGAGCCAGGTCAGCAGCGCCCAGATGAACCAGCCAATCAGCGAAATCAGGGTGCCGAAGATCAGCCCGTTCACACCCATCCGCATGCTGTTGCCGATGCCAGCCGCCACGGCGGAGAGCACGACCACCGTCATCGCCTGGCCGAGCGCGTTCTGGTCGGCTTCCACCTCTTCGTAGGTCTTCACGTCGAGACGAGCCGCTCCCATCATCCGGTCCACGAGACTGGCCATGTCGTCACACCTTTCCGGGGCAGAGCCCCAGTCGTCCGCCATGACGCGCGGTTTGGCACTCGCCTCCGTGCGTCGGATGCGCAGATTCTATACCGTGGCTGGTGTCACTCCGCGCAGCAGCTCCGACCCGTGCCTGCGCGGCACGCGTCGCGGTTCACGGGCTGGCCATCGGGCCCGAGCCCCTTCTGCGTGACGGTGCACCAGTACGCGGTGGCCTCATACGCTCCACCGCAGTGCTCGACCTCGCACGGATCGGTCACCGTCGTCACATACATGCCCTTGTGCCGCAGGTGCGGGCAGTGTTCGGCGCCAACCAGGCGCGAGGCGGGTGTGGGGTGATTCATTGCTGCCTCCCTACGCCTTCAGCAGGCCCGCGGCCTTGAGAATCGCGCGCGTCACGGCCGTGCGCACCACCTGCACCTTGTACCCGTTGCCGCTCATCGGCTTCGCCTCCGCCACGGCGGCGTCGGCGGCGCCCATCGCCACGGCCTCGGTGACCCGTTTGCCGGCCAGCGCCTTCTCGGCGGCTTCCGCGCGCCACGGCACGGGCGCCACCGCGCCCATGACGATGCGGGATGAGCGTACCGTGTCGCCGGTCATCGTGAGTGCCGCGGTGGCGAACGCGATGGGCCAGTCGTGCGACTGCTTGTAGCGCACCTCGTAGGTGGCGCTCTTCACCCCGGGTCGAATCGGGATGCGCACCTCGGTGACGAGCTCGTTGGGCTCGAGCACGTTCTCGCCGTACATCTTCCGGTCGGGCATCACGAAGAACTCGGCCGCCGGCACCTCGCGCTCGCCCGACGGGCCGACCACCTTGATGCGCGCCTCGTGCGCGATGAGCGGCACCGCCAGGCTCGACGGGTGCACGATGTGGCAGGGGGCGTCGCCGAAGATGGCGTGGAACTGGTTCTCGCCCTCGACGGCGAAGCAGCGGGCGCCGCCCTTCTTCAGGCAGCGGAATTCCTCGTTGCGGAAGTACCAGCAGCGTGGCCGCTGGCAGAGGTTGCCGCCCACGGTGCCGACGTTGCGGATCTGCGGCGTGCCCACTTCGGCTGCCGCCTCGGCGATGGCCGGGAACGCTTTCCTGAACGCCTCGTGCGCCGCGAGATCGGCCAGCCGCGTCGCCGCGCCCACGACCGCGTAGTCGGCAGAGGGCCCGACCGGCACGGCGATGGTCGTGGGGAGCCCCTTGACGTTGACCACGCGCTCGGGCGTGAGAATGTAGTCCTTCATCAGCGAGAGCAGGTCCTGGCCTCCCGCGATGGGCACGGCCTTCCCTCGTTCGGGCACCAGCGCGGCCAGCGCGTCCTTCTCGTTCGTCGCGTTGACGTAGGCGAAGGCCTTCACAGCGTCCCTCCTGCTCGCTCGGCGTCGAGCGCTGCCAGTACCTTGTCGGGCGTGATCGGGATGCTCCGGATACGCACGCCCGTCGCGTTGGCGACCGCGTTGACGATGGCGGCGGCCGTCGAGATGGTGGGCGGCTCGCCGATGCCGATGACGCCCCGCTCGGGCTGATCCATGAGCACCACGTCGATCTCGGGAACGTCGGACGGCCCTGGCACCAGGTAGAACTCCATGTTGGGGTTCACCATCCGCGCCGTGTTCCGATCGAGAAGGCGATTCTCGAACAGGGCAAAGCCGATGCCCATGATGATGCCGCCGTAGCACTGCGTCTCGGCGGCCATGCGGTTGACGACCAGGCCGCAGTCCTGGACGCAGACGATGCGCGTCACCTTCGTGATGCCGGTTTCGACGTCGACCTCGACCTCGGCCATCTGCACGCCGCTCGTGCCGGAGGCCGACAGCCC
>JAFNAJ010000147.1 GCA_017860085.1 Acidobacteriota bacterium
GTCACTCGCTTCCACGGCCCCTCGGCAAAGCGGAGAGTGTCGTCGGCGTCGATGGGCGCACAGCTATCGGTGAGGCGGAGCGCTGCTGGCTCGACCTCGGATGCGTCAGTCGTGGTCTCCCGGTGCATGCGAAGCCATCCCTGGGCCTCAGGCGCGCCCTCTGCCGGGCGCACACAAGGCGCACACCGGAAATCGGCGGCCAGCGACGAAAGTTCAGGGGTGGCCGCGCGACTGTGGCACACTGACCACAGCCAGCCCCGTGCGGCCCTGACCAGCCCATGAGCAGACGGACACCGGCTCCGCCCGAGGATCACCAGCTGCTGTCCGGCCTCGTCGAGCGGGTCACCTATCACAACGCCGACACGGGCTTTGCAGTCCTCCGCGTGCAGGCGCGTGGCCAGCGCGACCTTGTGACCGTGGTGGGCCACGTGGCCGCCATCACGCCGGGCGAGCTCATCCAGGCCTCAGGCACGTGGATCAACGACAAGACGCACGGACTCCAGTTCCGGAGCACCCACCTGCACGTGGCGGCCCCGACCTCGGTGGAGGGCGTCGAGCGCTACCTTGGGTCGGGACTGGTTCGGGGCGTTGGGCCTCACTTTGCCCGCCGGCTGGTCGAGGCGTTTGGCAGCCGCGTGTTCGACGTGATCGAGCAGGAGCCGGACCGCCTCCGCGACGTGCCTGGCATTGGCCCGGTGCGCGCCGCGCGCATCGTCGAGAGCTGGCGCGAGCAGCGGGCGGTGCGCGACATCATGGTGTTTCTCCACTCGCACGCGGTGAGCACGGCGCGAGCCGTACGCATCTTCAAGACCTACGGCGCGAGCGCGATCGCCCTGATTACCGAGGACCCCTACCGATTGGCCCGTGACATCCGCGGCGTGGGCTTCCTGTCTGCCGATCGCATCGCGGCGAGTCTCGGTATCGAAAAGACCGCGATCACGCGGCGTCGGGCAGGCGTGCGCCACGTGCTCGCCGGCGCGCTCGATGCCGGGCACTGCGGGCTGCCGCGTGACGAGACCCTGCAATTGGCAAGCGACCTGCTCGGGGTTGCGGCGCCAGCCGTGGAGGAGGCCATCACTCTGGAGGTGGCCGATGGGGGGGTGGTGCAGGACGTCGTCGATGGGCGGCCGTGCCTGTTTCTCGCAGGTCTGCATGCCGCGGAGCGAGCCATCGCAAACCGGCTCACCGGTCTTGCGGCGGGAGAGCCCCCGTGGCCGCGCATCGATGCTGAACGCGCGCTCCCATGGGTGGAGCAGCGCCTCGGGGTCGAACTCGCACCGGGCCAGCGCGACGCGCTCCGCCTCGCCATCTCGAGGCGCGCGGTCGTCGTGACCGGCGGACCCGGTGTTGGCAAGACCACCCTGGTGCGTGCCATCGTGCGCGTTCTGACCGCCAAGGGTGTGCGCGCGGCCCTCTGTGCCCCGACGGGACGTGCTGCGCGGCGTTTGACCGAAGCGACCGGCGTCGAGGCGAAGACCATCCATCGCTTGCTGGAAGTGGACCCGAGAAGCGGCGGGTTCCGACGCGACGAGCGGCGACCCCTGGATGCCGACGTGGTGATCGTCGACGAGACATCCATGGTCGACACGCTGCTGTTCCACTCGCTGACGCGGGCGCTGGCCAGCCACGCGGCGCTCATTCTCGTGGGCGACGTGGACCAACTCCCGTCGGTGGGACCGGGTCAGGTGCTGGCCGACGTCATCGACTCGGCCAGCGTGCCGGTGGTTCGGCTCACCGAGGTGTTCCGCCAGGCGGCCGAGAGCCACATCATCACTGCCGCGCACCGCATCAACCGTGGCCAGCTGCCGGACCTCGCCACCGGCGAGCGTTCGAGCGACTTTCGTTTCCTCGAAGCCGAGCCCGACGAGGCCGGTGTGAAGCTGCTGCTGGCCCTGGTGACCGACCGGCTGCCACACGGATTCGGGCTCGATCCCATTCGCGACATCCAGGTGCTGTGTCCCATGAACCGTGGCAGCCTTGGGGCCCGGTCGCTCAACATCGAGCTGCAGCGCACGCTCAACGGCCGAGCCGAGCCGAGGGTCGAGCGGTTCGGCTGGACGTTTGCACCTGGCGACAAGGTGATGCAGATCGAGAACGACTACGACAAGGACGTCTACAACGGCGACATCGGCCGCGTCGCGACCGTCGACCTCGACGCGCGGGAGATGGCAGTGGACTTCGAGGGTCGGCGCGTGGTGTACGACTTTGGCGAGCTCGACCGCGTGGTCCTGGCCTATGCCACGACCATCCACAAGGCGCAGGGCTCCGAGTATCCGGCCGTGGTCGTCCCGTTGACCACGCAGCACTACCCGATGCTCAGGCGCAACCTCGTCTACACCGCCGTCACGAGAGGCAAGCGCCTGGTGGTGCTGGTGGGACAGACGCGGGCGCTCGCGCTGGCCGTGAAGGGACAGCAGGTCAGGCGCCGGTGGTCGAAGCTCCGCGACTTTCTGAGCGCACCGGCCTGACGCGCGCCCTACCAGGAGGCGCCGCCGCCACCGCCGCCGCTGCGGCCGCCGCCAAAGCCGCCGAAGCCGCCGGTGCCTCCACCGAAGCCGCCCATCCCACCGCCGAAGCCGCCGTATCCGCCTCCCCAGCCGCTCCAGGGCGGGCCTCCCCAGTAGCGGCCGCGTCGCCCACGTCGGGGCTGGTTGGCCGCCGCGATGAGCACGAGGAGCACAACGATGACCAGAAACAGCAGCACTTGGGGCGGGATGCCGTCGGCGTCGTGGGATCGACGTGTGGCCGCTGCGGGCAATTCCGCGAGGCGCACACCGCGCTCCTCGGCAATGCGTGCCATCAGCCGGGAGACGCCCGCCACGAGGCCCCGTCCGTACTCGCCCTCGCGAAAGAGCGGCGCCATGTGGTTGCGGCTCACCTCGCCCGCGAACCCGTCGGTGATGGCGCCCTCGAGCCCGTAGCCGACCTCGACCCACACGCGCCGGTCGTCGACCGCGACGAGCACGAGCAGGCCGTTGTCCTTGCCCCGCTCGCCGATACCCTCGCCGCGGTTCTCGAACATCTTCACCGCCAGCTCGCGAACGTCAGCGAAGGGCGCGACCGTGCGCACCGTGGCCACGATCACCGTGTCGCCGGTTGCGCGCTGAAGGACGCGAATCAGCCGGTCGAGCTCCGCCGCGCTGGCAGGGTCGACCACACCCGCGAAGTCGTTGACGGGCGCCGTGAGCTTCGGCGGTTCCTGCGCGAGAACAGTCGCCGCAACCGAGATCAGGACAGCGAGCAGCGCGGCCAGGGTCGAACGATGCCGGTGTACGCGATCGCCGCCCCGCGCCGAGGCGCGATGATCAGCGGTCCAACTGGTCCACATACGTCACCAGCCGCTCGACCGTGGCCAGGTAGTCGGGATACAGGCGTCGCGCCTCGTCGTTTGACAGTTCCTGCGCGTAGATCGCGTCCAGCACCCGGCGCACGGTCGTGGCCGGCACGCCGACCATTCGCTCGGCCAGGGCCGCCAGTTGCGTGGGTCCTCCGACGTGTTCTCCGGCCAGCAGGGCCAGTGCGCCCAGCAATGCGGCAAACGGGGCCGCCGAGTCACGAATGACCACCGCCAATTCGCCCGGCCGACCGCGTGTCTCGAGGTAGGCCTCGCGCAGGTGAATCAAGTGACTCTTGGCCATCGTCTCGCACGTCCGGCGAAGGTCGGACGCGCCCACCACGAGGTCGCCGAAGGGGTCCTCGCCCGCGAGCACGACGTGATGCGCGATGATGTTCCCAAACTCCACGGGAAACGCGTCGAGCGACCGGGCAAACTCGTCGCGCCCGAGCACGAGCGGCATGGCCAGGCCCGCTCGATGCCAGACCTCCGCACGCGTGGCCATCGACTCGAAATCGGGCAGCCCGAGGGTGTCGACCAGGACCAGAGTATTGAGTGGCACGCGCGCCGACGCGCGCTCGGCGTCAGCTTGCACGCGTGGGCCGTAGGCGACGACAGCTTGCAGGCGACCTCTGAAGACGGCTCGCAGGTCGTCGAGCAACCGCTCACAGGCCGTGGCGAGATCGCGAGGGAGGGTGGTGGGCATCGCGCGGCGATTGTACTCCCGACCGCGACCGTCCCACACAGGGGCGAGGTCAGTGGCTCGACGCGATCGGGGCACGGGAACGCCGCTTGAACCAGGGGACGAACACACTCGTGGTTGCCTGGTAGTGGCGGTAGTCGTCGCCGCGGCGCCGCAGGGCGGCCGCCTCGGTGGCGGGGATGCCCGTGACTTTGAAGAGCAGGTAGAGCATCGAGAGCGGGGAGAGCGTTGCGAGCCAGCCGAACGGCGACCCGAGGGCCACGACGGCGTAGCCGCACCAGATCACCCACTCGAAGAAGTAGTTCGGGTGACGCGAGTAGTACCAGAGACCGCGTTCACAGGTGCGGCCGCCCGTCGTCGGGTCGGCTTTGAACCGCGCCAATTGCCAATCGGCCGTCGCCTCACCTGCCAGGCCGATCGCCCAGAGCGCCGCACCGGTCCACTCGAAGAAGCCGAGGCCGGGCGCGGGGTTCACGGAAACGATCGCGAAAGGCAGCGAGAAGAACACCGCGGCCAAGGCCTGTGCCTGGAAGAACCAGAAGAACCGACGGTCGGCGTTCGGGGCCCAGTCGCGCCGCAGTTGCTGATAACGTGTGTCCTCGACAGGGTGATGTCCCGCGATCCGTCGGTAGAGGTATCCTCCCAACCGAAGGCTCCACAGGGTCACCATCCCGGCCACCAGCCAGGTCCTCTGCCGATCACCTCCACCCAGCCACGCATACAGCCACGCGAGCGGCGCGAAGCTCAGCGACCAGGCGATGTCGACGATGCCCGCGTTGCGGATGCGGACAGCCGCCACCCATACGATGGCCATCGCGAGGCACGTCAGGACGGTGGCCAGGCCGAGCAAGAGCAGCATGCGCGTGCTGTCAAGCTTAGTGCGAAGACGGCCCCGTGGCCATCGGGATCCGGCCGGAGCGTCGAGTGCCCGAGCCACCGAGCGCCGATCGTGAAGCGCCGATCGTGAAGTTGCCTCGGCGCCTGACCATCGAGGAGAATGCGGCGCATGCTCTTGCGCGTGCTGAACATCGGGTGCTTCGGCGGCGGCACGGGCCTGCCGAGCCTCATCGGCGGCCTTCGACGGAATCCGTGGCTGCGCATCAACGCCGTCGTCACGATGTTCGACAGCGGTGGAAGCTCGGGGGTGCTGCGCGACGAGTTGGGAGTGCTGCCACCGGGCGACGTGCTCAAGTGCGCGCTCGCGCTGGCCCGCAATGAGCGTGAGGCGCGTCGTGTGCTGCTGACCAGGTTGCCCGAACTGGAGAGCGACAAACTCGGAGGACACACTGGAGGCAACCTGCTCCTCTCGATGATGGAGCGGTACGGCGGCGACTTCCTCGCGGCGGTCGACAGCCTGCGTGCGCTGCTTGGGTGTTCAGGCTGGGTCTGGCCGGTGAGCGTCGAGCAGTCGTCGCTCTGCGCGGAGTATCGCGACGGCACCACGACCCGTGGCGAGGTGGAGGTCGATGCAGTCCAGGCCCAGGGATCGTGGGTCGATCGGATCTGGCTCGACCCGCCGCCCACCATCCACCCGCGCACCGCGGCCGCGATCAGCGACTTCGAGGCGGCCATCATCGGGCCCGGGAGCTTCTACACGAGCCTGGTCCCGATCTTCCTCGTGCAGGGGGCGCGCGAGGCGCTGGCCACCGTGAACGGCCCGGTGATCCTCGTGTCGAACCTGCTCACCGAAGGCCGGGGGATGCGGGGCTTCACGGCCGGGGAGGCCGTCCGCCGCATCAACTCCGTGCTGGGACGGCCCGTCGACGTCCTCGTCTACAACACCGCCCTGCCTCCCGCCGGTGTCCTCGATCGCTACGCGGCCGAGCACAAGCAACCGCTCGAGCTGGGGGTCGTCCCCGACGGCTGCCAGGTCGTCATGGGCGACTTCTGGACGACCGACATCGCCCGTCACGATCGACGCCGCCTGGCCTACGCCATCTGGGCCGTGCTCGCCCAGCGGCTGCTCGAGTAGTCGAGCCGCGATCGGCAGCGGTCGCGCGACGCTACCGACCCTTGCCCGGCGTGAGCTTCTCGACCTTCTCGACGATTTTCGTGAGCGACGCGACGAGGTCGCCATCGGTGCGGCCTTTTGGATTCTTTGTCCACACGTCGGGAAGGTCGGCGGCCAGAATGGCGGCGAAGTCGCCGCCACTCTTGACGCTCAGCGGCGCGAACTCCGTGATGTCGAGGGCGCCCGCCCACTCGTCGCGGTGCTTGATCAGCAGCCACGACGCCTTTCCGTCGTCGCCTGCCGCCGACTTGCTGCGACCCCAGCCCCTGGTCCGCACGAGTGCCCACGAGCCCTTCAGCTTGTATCCGTCGAGGCTCAGCTTCAGGTCTCCTTTGGCGAGCGCAGCCTCCACATCGTCGACCTCCGGCGTCCACGTGCCGGTGTCCCACAGCATCACGACCCCGGCGCCATAGCCGTCGGGGATGAGACCCTCGAACCCGCCGTACTCGAGCGGGTGGTCCTCGACGCGCACGGCGAACCGCTTGACCGTCGGATCGAGCGATGGGCCCTTGGGGACCGCCCACGAAAGCAAGACGCCCTCGTGTTCGAGGCGCAGGTCGTAGTGGAGCTGCGTCGCCAGGTGCTTCTGCACGCAGAACCTGAGCGGTC
>JAFNAJ010000148.1 GCA_017860085.1 Acidobacteriota bacterium
CGTTGGGGCCCAGGCGCCGTCTCCACCACAGCCGATCGTCTTCCTCGACGTCGTCGTGCTCGACGACGCGGGCCGCCCGGTCACGACGCTGATGCCGGGGGACCTGCGCGTGGTGATCGACGACGAGCCCAGGGCCGTGGTCGAGCTTCGCTACGTCTTCGGCGGCACGGGTGCCGGGGCCGCGGCGAGAGCTGGCGTCGGCCATGCCGACACCAAGGTGGCGGCCGACCCCTCGCGCCTCATCCTCGTCGCCGTCGACGAGAACAGCTTCGCATCCGGCGCCGAGCAGGCGGTGACGTCGGCGGTGCGCGCGGTCGGCGACGTGTTTGCGCCGGCCGATCGCGTGGCGCTCGTCACCCTGCCCCAGCCTCGAGCAGTCACGGCCGAGAGCGATCGGCAGCGCTTTCGCGACGACCTCGGTCGCGTCCGGGGACGCGCGGCTGCGACCGACGTGGCTGCGGCGACGGGCGACCAGCGAGGGGCGGGCAGCGACCGCCCCCTCCCGGGGCCTGAACGCACTGAAACGGCCGAGGAGCCCGGCAGACGGCTCGAAGTGCCTGCCGAGCCACAGCCGAGATCCCCGGACGCAGGGCAGGCCGGTCGCGCGCAGCAGGCAGATGCGCCGGTGTCCAGGGCGTCGATCGACGTCCTTGCCGAGCTGCTCCAGGGCTGGCGCGACGTCCAGGGCCCCAAGACCGTGATCTACGTTTGGGGCGGCACGTGGGGTCCAGACCCGGCGGACCCGACTCGTCCCTACCAGCCCCGACGGGATCTCGACCGGGTCGTCTCGGCGGCGGCCGTCTCG
The DNA here is from genome assembly GCA_017860085.1 of Acidobacteriota bacterium. Taxonomy (GTDB): domain Bacteria; phylum Acidobacteriota; class Vicinamibacteria; order Vicinamibacterales; family JAFNAJ01; genus JAFNAJ01. The sequence goes on from JAFNAJ010000148.1 coordinate 806, forward strand.
CGGACCGTGATTCACGCCGTCATGGTGAGGCGCTCGGTTCGGGCACGCGCCGACGCCGACCTCGAGCGCCTGGCGCGCGACACGGGCGGCGTGGTCGCGATCACCGATCCCACGGGCACCTGGCCCGGCCGGCTCGCGGAGGTGATGGCGGGACGCTACCTCGTCGGGATCGAGGAGAGAAAGACCGACCGGGACCGTGCCGTACGGTCGCTGAGCGTGAGCGCCACGAAGACCGGGCTCACCGTGCTTGCGGCACGCAGGTGGGCGGCCCGTGACGATCCGGCGCCGTCGCCGGTCGAGGCCGCGCCGGCGGCCGCCGCCACACGCGAGGCTGCTCCCTCGGCGTCCGGTCTGGCCCGCGGCCCGGTTCGCGATGCCGAACTGGCGACGGTCATGGCGCGAGCCTCCGAGTTCCTCGAGGCGTACCTGCGCGACTTCTCGAGCGTCGTGGCCGAGGAGGAATACCTGCAGTCGGTCACGCATCACCGGGCATCGGGCGACTTCTCGCGCAAGTCCGTGCGGCTGCGGTCCGACCTCCTGCTGCTGCGCACGAAGAGCGCGCTCGACTGGACGCCTTTTCGCGACGTGTTCGAGGTGGACGGCAGGCCCGTGAGGGATCGCGAGGATCGCCTGCGCCGGCTGTTTCTCGAGCACCCGGACACCGCCCTGCAGGAGGGCGCGCGCCTCACGCAGGAGAGCTCGCGCTACAACGTCGGTCCCGAGGGGCGCACCCTCAACACGCCCACGCTGGGCCTCTTCTTCCTGCTGCCCCGGCACCAGTCGCACATCCGCTACGAGCGGATCGGGGAGGACACGCTCGAAGGCGTTCGCGTGTGGCGGATCGGCTTCGAGGAGGTTCAGGGGCCGACGGTGATCAGCGACGCGCGCACGGGACTGGACCTGCCTTCGAAAGGGGAGCTGTGGATCGAGCCCGCGACCGGGCGGGTCGTCAAGACGCTCGTCCGCTGCGAGGCCGCGGGGTTCAGGGATGAGCTGATCGTGATCTACCGGCGAAGCGACACGCTGGGGATGTGGGCGCCCGCGGAGATGAAGGAGCGCTACAACAGCGGCAAGGTGTTCGTCACCGGCGAAGCGAAGTACTCGCAGTTCCGGCGCTTTCAGGTCAGCACCGACGAGCAGGTCGGGGTGCCGAAGAGCTGAGCGCGGCAGCCAGGCCCCGACACCTGTGGCGCGGGGTCAGCGGGGCACGGCGATGGGCGTCCGGTTCTCCAGCGGACGGAGCGCCTCCATCGCCTTGGCATCGGTCGCGTCGAGCGTCATCGGCGTCAGCGTGATGTAGCCCTGGAAGAACTCCGCCACATCCGTCCCGGGCTCGTCCCGCTTCACCTGCTCGTAGTCCGAGAAGCAGGCGCTCCGGTCCGTGGCTGGTGGTGTGCAGTCGTACAGCTGCTGGCTCGCCAGAACGCTGAGGCGCGTCACCTTCGTGCCCACCGGCACGCCGGCCGGAGCGTTGACGTTCAGGAAGAACCCCGGCTTGATCGCACCCCGCGTCCGGAGGTCGTCGACCAGCCGCCGTACGAACGCGGCGGTGGCGACGTAGTCGGTCTGCGAGTTGCCCGCCATCGACACCGCGATGGCGGGGATGCCGCTGAACACCGCTTCGCGCGCGGCACCGAGCGTGCCCGACAGGTACACCGACGTGCCGAGGTTCTCGCCCCGGTTGATGCCGCTGATGACGAGATGGGGCCGCCGGGGGACGAACTTCTCGAGGCCGACGCGAACGCTGGTGGCTGGCGTCGCCTCGATCGCCAACCCGAGCACGACCCCCTCGGTGGCGCGTCGTTGCACGACGATGGCGTCGGCGATCGTGATGCTGTGACCCTTGCCGCTCTGGTTCCGCGCCGGCGCAGACACATAGAGATCGCCGTACCCCTGGAACGCCTGGATCAGCGCCTGCAACCCCGGCGCGTCGTACCCGTCGTCGTTGGAGAACAGGATCGTGTAGCGCTCGGCGGCCTGCTGCTGTGCGGCAGCGCCAGGCGCCAGCAGCAGAAGCCACAGGATGACCACGGCCCGACGGGCCCGCACACAAGAGAACATGGTTTCACTCCTCATGCCGCTGCGCCTACCGCCGAGACCAGCCTACATCAAGCGGCCCGCCCGTCGCTTGCGCCCGTCGAGCCGCCTGCGTAGCATGCAGTTGAGCCTGGTCCGAGAGAACCCGGGTCGGTTCACCAACACATCATGCGCGCGCGCTCGCTGGCATGCCTGGGCACTGTGGTGCTCGCTGCGCTCTCGGCGGGATCGAGAGTGGTCTCGTCCCGCGGCCAGGATCCGCCGCGTCCCCAGGCACCATCCACGGCGTTTCTCGACGTCGTCGCGCTCGATGCAGGCGGCCGGCCGGTCACGAGCCTGAGACCCGAAGACCTGCGGGTGGCGATCGACGGCGAGCCTCGAAGGGTGGTCTCCCTTCGCTACGTCTTTCGAGGCGCAGGAGCCGAGGCAGCGGCGAAGGCGGCCGCTGCCAACGTCGGCACCACCGTGGCTGCCGAGCCATCGCGCCTCATCTTCGTGATCGTCGACGAAGACAGCTTCGGGTTCGGGGCCGAGAAAGGAGTCGTCTCGGCGGTCAGTCAAGTCGCCGATGCGCTCGCGCCAGCCGATCGCGTGGCGCTGGCGACGCTCCCCGAGCCGGCGGATGTCACCGCCGGAAGCGACCGCCGCCAGTTTCGCGAGGCCCTGGGCCGGGTCCGGGGGCGCGCACCGACAATTGACCTGAGCCTGACGGCTGCGGAACGGCTGCAAGCCCCGGACGAGGTTCGGTCGTCGGATTTCGAGCCCTCTCGCGATGCGCGCAAGGACGCCAGCGAGCGGACCGAACCGACCCGAGACCGCCAGCTGGATCCCATCGGGGAGCTGTCGCGAGCCGAGGCCGAACAACGTGACAGCACGGCGAGAACACGAACGTCGCTCGAGGTGCTCACGGACTTCCTACGAAGCCTGCGCGGTGTGCAGGGACCCAAGACCGTGATCTACACGTGGGGCGGCACGTGGGGCGGTCACCCCACCGACCGCGGCCCTGCGCACGATCCCGCGCGCGAGCTCGATCTCGTGACTTCAACGGCCGCGGACGCGCGGGTCGTCGTTCACGTGGTCGCGGTGACGAAGTCGGGTGGGAAGCGTCCCGATCCCGTTCTCGAGCGCCTGGCCCGCGAGACCGGCGGCACACTGGTGATGGCAAGCGCCAAGGGAGCGCCGCTGGAGCGGCTCGCCGCCGCGATGACAGGGCAGTATGTCGTCGAGGTCGAGGAACGTGCCGGCGACAGGGAGGGCGGCGTCCGGTCGCTGGACGTCTCGACCACGAAGAAGGGCACGAGCGTGCTTGCGGCTCGCAGATGGACGGCACGCGACGACCCGGTGCCAGCGCCGATTGCAGCGGCTCCGGCCCCGACCGTCACGCGCGACGCGGTTCCGGCGCCCGCCAAGCCTGGGTCCATCCCCCCTCGTGATGCCGAGTTGGAGGCCGTCGTGGCCCGGGCATCCGAATACCTCCAGTCGTATCTGCGCGAGTTCTCGAGCGTCGTGGCGGAAGAGGAGTACACGCAGACCGCCGTCGACTCCCGCCCACGGAGCAGGCAGACAGGCCAGCTCCAGATGACCCGCGAGTCTGTGCGCCTTCGGTCGGATCTCCTCCTGCTCCTCGCCGGGGACACCACCGACTGGATTCCCTTCCGGGATGTGTTCGAGGTGGACGGCAAGCCGGTGCGGGACCGCGAAGACCGGCTGCGCTCGCTGTTTCTCGAGAAACCCGACACCGCCATGCAGGAGGGCATGCGCATCACGCGCGAGAGCTCGCGCTACAACGTCGGCCGGGTCGAGCGAACGGTCAACACGCCCACCATGGGCCTGTTCGTGCTGCTGCCCCGTCACAGGCAGAACCTCCGCTTCGAGCGACACGGCGAGGACACGCTGGAAGGGGTCAGCGTGTGGCGGATCGACTTCGAGGAGGTCGCGGGCCCGACGATCATCCGCGAGGCGCAAACCGGCAAGGACCTGCCCTCGACAGGGGCGCTCTGGATCGATCCGACGACCGGGCGCGTGATCAAGACCCTGGTCCGGTGCGGCGACACGGGGTTCAGGATGGAGATGTCGACGATCTTCCGGCGAAACGACACACTCGGAATCTGGGCGCCGTCGGAAATGCGCGAGTCTTACTGGACGTACAACGGCACCTACCGAATCACGGCCCTTGCCCGGTACGCGAAGTTCAGACGCTTCCAGGTCACGACCAACGAAACCGTCACCGTGCCGAAGGACTGAGCGCGCTGCTGCGGTCCGGCGATAATGTGCGCGGGGAGGACCCGTTGAACAAGCTCGTCCCGTGCGTCGGTCTCGTGCTCGCGCTTCTGGCCACCCCTGCGGCTCGTGTGCCGGCCGCGCGGACGACGCCAGACAGTCTCAAGACACCAGACGAGTTCCTGGGCTTCAAGGTGGGCACCGACAGGCGACTTGCACGGTGGGACGCCATCGTCGAGTACCTCTCCATGGTCGACGCCGCGTCCGACCGGGTGCGTGTCCGCGACCTGGGTGCGTCCACGAACGGGAACCCGTTCATCGCGGTCGAGGTCACCGCGTCGAGCACCCTGAAGAACATCGACCACTTCAAGCGCCTGCAGCGCAAGCTCTACTTCCAGGAGGGCGCGCCGACCGATGCCGAGCGCGACGAGATCGTCCGCGACGGCAAGGCCGTCGTCGTGGTCACGTGCAACATCCACTCGACGGAGATCGCCTCGTCGCAGATGGTGCTCGAACTCGTCCACCGGCTGGCCACCGAGCAGTCACCGCTCGTCGAGAAGATCCTCGACAACGTCATTCTGGTGCTGGTGCCGAGCCTCAACCCCGACGGGCAGATCATGGTGACCGACTGGTACAACAAGAACGTCGGCACGGAATTCGAGGCGAGCCCGCTGCCGTGGCTCTACCACCCGTACGTGGGCCACGACAACAACCGCGACATGTACATGTTCACGCAGAAGGAGAGCCAGCTCACGGCGAAGCTGCTGTGGCACGACTGGTTTCCTTCGGTGTGGCTCGACGAGCACCAGCAGGGACCCCAGGGAGCGCGCATCTTCGTGATGCCGGCCACCGACCCGATCAACCCCAACGTGCATCCCCTCATCTATCGCTGGAACGGGATCTTCGGACAGGCCCAGGCCGCGGCACTCGAAGCGGCGGGCAAGGACGGCATCATCTACAACTCGACCTACACCAACTTCTGGCAGGGGGCCATGGCCTGGAGTGGCTGGTGGCACAACCAGGTGGGGCTCCTCACCGAGGTGGCGAGTGTCCGCATTGCGACGCCGACCGAACAGCGCCGGGCCGAGCCTGGCAGCCGCCCCCAGGCCACCGGCGACGACTTCCGCGCCCAGATGCGGAGACAACTCGAGCATCCCGACGAGCCGTTGCCTGCGCCACGCGACACGATCGCACGCACCGAGTATCCACGCCCCTGGCTCGGTGGACGCTGGACACTGCGCGACATCGTCGACTACGAGCTGATTGTCACGATGGCACTGCTCGAGGCGGCCGCCGACCAGCGCGAGATACTGCTTCGACAGATCTACGAGGTGAATCGCGAGACGGTCGAGCACGGCCGGAAGGGTGACCCGGCGGCCATCCTGATTCCCGTCGTCGGCCAGCACGATTCCCGCGAAGCTGCCCATCTCGTCAGCCGGCTCCAGATGGCGGGGGTCGAGGTCTACCGGGCAGGCGCCGCCTTTGACGCGGCTGGCGCACGGCACCCCGAGGGCACCTTCGTTGTGCCGATGGCGCAGGTGTTTGCCCGCTATGCGAAAGACCTGCTCGAGAAACAGACGTACCC
>JAFNAJ010000149.1 GCA_017860085.1 Acidobacteriota bacterium
GCTCGCGCTGTACGACCGCCAGTCGGGGACCAGCCGCATCGTCACCGACGGCTTCCGCAACTGGATTGACGACTTCGAGTGGACACCCGACTCGAAGGCCATCGTGTTCAAGGCGCAAGTCGAGGGCGTGACCCCGCTGTACCGCCTCGACATCGCCAGCGGGGCCATCACCAAGGTTCTGGAGCACGCGTGGATCGACCAGTTCGCGCTCGTCGCCGGCGGCCGGGAAGTCCTTTACACCAGCCGCTCGGTTGGGCGGCCGGTGGAGATCTACCGGGCCTCGCTCGCCGCAAGCGCCGCGCCCCGCCAGCTGACGACCGTCAACGACGCGCTGGTGGGCGAGGTCGACATCCGCCCAGTCGAGACGATGTGGGTCGCCGCGTCCGACGGCGTCAAGGTCCACGTCTTCATCGTCAAGCCGCACGGGTTCGATCCGGCGAAGCGCTATCCGCTCATCCTCAACGTGCACGGCGGACCGCAGCAGATGTGGGGCGACGCCTTCCGAGGCGACTGGCAGGTGTATCCAGGCGCTGGCTATGTCGTCGCGTTCGCCAATCCGCGCGGATCGACGGGGTACGGGCAGGAGTTCACCGCGCAGATCTCGGGCGACTACGGCGGGAAGGTGTTCGACGACCTGATGAAGGTGACCGACGCGCTCGAGCAGCTGCCCTACGTCGACCGCGATCGCATGGGCGCGATGGGCTGGTCGTTCGGCGGCTACATGATGAACTGGTTCGCGGGCCACACGACGCGCTTCAAGACGCTGGCGTCGATGATGGGCATGTACGATAACCGGTCCTTCTACGGCGCCACCGAGGAGCTGTGGTACCCCGAGTGGGACCTGAAGGGCACGCCGTGGTCGTCGCCGCTCTACGAGCGGTGGTCGCCATCAACCTACGCCACGAGCTTCAAGACGCCCATGCTGGTCATCACGGGCGAGCGCGACTACCGCGTGCCGTACACGCAGAGCCTGCAGCTCTTCACGGCGCTCCAGCGCCAGGGTGTGCCCTCGCGCCTCATCGTGTACGCCAACGCGGGGCACTGGCCGAGCTGGTACGAGATGGCGCTCTACTACACGGCGCACCTCGAGTGGTTCCAGCAGTACCTCGGCGGCGGCGCGCCGCCGTGGACCACAGAGCAGTTCCTGAGGAACGCGGTGTTCGACCGGCAGACCGGCGAGCGCGTCAAGTGAACGCCGGCCGCGGTAGTCCGGACGGAACACGGACTCGCCTTCTGGGAACCGGAGCTTGGTGTTCGGGAGGGCCCGCAGGACAGCAAGCCCTCTTTCCGCGTAGAATCAGCGCACCACCCGTACGCCGGAACTGACCTTGCAGCCTCGCCCACTCAGGGGCGCCTGCCGAAGTTGCCGCGGCTGGCTCGCGACAACGACAGGAGAACCATGTCGATGATCGGCACCACGCTCGGCCACTACCGCATTCTCGAAACCCTCGGCAAGGGCGGCATGGGCGAGGTCTACGTGGCCGAGGACACGAAGCTGCAACGGCGTATCGCGCTGAAAATCCTGCCGCGGGAGCTGGCCCTCGATGCCAGCCGTCGCGAGCGATTCCAGCGCGAAGCCCGGGCGGTCGCCGCCCTCAACCATCCGAACATCGTCACCATCCACTCGGTCGAGGAGATCGACGGCGTCCCGTTCCTGACGCTCGAACTGGTGGAGGGACAGACGCTCGGGCAGATCATCCAGGCGTCCGCCCTGTCCCTCGACCGGGTGCTCGCCATCGCCATCCCGCTGGCCGACGCTGTCGGTGCCGCGCACCAGCGAGGGATCACGCACCGCGACCTCAAGCCCGCCAACGTGATGGTGACGGGTGACGGACGCGTGAAGGTCCTCGATTTCGGTCTGGCCAAGCTCATGGAGGACGCGCGCGCCGGTGCCGAATCCTCGCTGCCGACAGAGGAGTTGACGGGGGAGGGCCGCATCCTGGGGACCGTCGCATACATGTCGCCCGAACAGGCGGAAGGCCGGCCGATCGATCATCGCAGCGACGTGTTCTCGCTCGGCGTCATCCTCTACGAGATGGCCACGGGCCAGCGGCCGTTCAAGGGCGAGACCCAGATCTCGCTGCTCTCGGCGATCATCAAGGACACGCCCTCGTCGGTGAGCGAACTGAGGGCCGACCTGCCGCGCGACCTCGGCCGCATCGTGAAGCGCTGCCTGGCGAAGGATCCCGAGGATCGGTACCAGACGGCCAAGGACCTTCGCAACGACCTGCGACTTCTCAAGGACGATCTCGCCTCGGGCGAGACGTCGTCCGCCGGCGCGGTTGGCCCGACGCCCGTGCCGGCCGCCGGACCGGCCTGGCGGCGGCCCGTGGCCTTGATCGGGGCGGCGGCCGCGATCGCGGCCCTCGCGGTGGTGGGCTTCCTGCTGCGCGGACGCGCGCCGGCGGCCGATACGCCGATCGCATCGGTGCCGTTCGACTCGGTCTCGCTCACGCGTCTGACGACGGGCGGCCGCGCCGGGATGGCCGCCCTGTCGCCCGACGGGAGGTACGTGGCCCACGTCGTGTTCGACGAGGGGCGTCAGAGTCTCTGGCTCAGACAGGTGTCGACGTCGAGCAACGTCGAGATCGTCCCGGCGGCCGAAGTCGCCTACGACGGCCTCGGTTTCTCGGCCGACGGCGAGCACGTGGTCTACGTCGTCTATCCGCGCGGCGAGAACTACGCCACGCTCTACCAGGTGCCCGTGCTCGGAGGCGGCAGCCGGAAGCTGGTCGAGGACATCGACAGCGCACCCAGCTTCTCGCCAGACGGCACGCGCTTCGCGTTTCTTCGGGGTTTTCCGGACACGCGCGAGAGCGCTGTCATGGTGGCCAACGCGGACGGCAGTGAGGTGAAGCCACTGGCCACGCGCAAGCCGCCTGCCGACTTCCCGCTCGACGGCCTCGCCTGGTCGCCCGATGGCCGCCACATCGCGGTGCCGGGACGCCAGCTCGACAAGGTCCATGCCGAGCTCGTGATCGTCGACACCCAGTCGGGCAAGGAAGAGGTGCTCGCGACACCCGAGTGGCGCAGGGTCGCGCACGTGGCGTGGCTGCCGAACGGGAACGGTCTCCTGGTCAACGCGCAGGAGTCGGCCGACGAGTCATCCAGCCAGATCTGGCGGGTCTCGTATCCCGGAGGGCAGACGCACGCGGTCACCACGGACCTGAGCCGCTACGACGGGGTGAGCCTGTCGAAAGACGGTCGGACCTTTGTCACCGTGCGGAGCGAGCTTCGAAGCGCGCTCTCCGTGCTGTCGGCCGCAAAGCCGGCCGAGGTGAGCGTCGTCACCGTCGGGGCCGGCACGGACGATGGCGTGTGGGGCATGGACTGGACGCCGGACGGGCGCCTCGTCTACGTGTCCACGGCGAACGGCGATCCCGACATCTGGATCATGAACACCGACGGCACGAACCGGCTCCAACTGACGTCGGCACCAGGTGTCGACACGGCCCCGCTCGTCCCTCCTGGCGGCCGCCACATCGTCTTCGTCTCGGAGCGGGACGGCACCCGCGGCCTGTGGCGGATGGACATCGACGGCAGCCGCCCGACGCGCCTCGGGACTGAGCGAGTCCTCCGTCGGCCCTCCGTTTCCGCCGATGGCAAGTGGGCGTACTACGCAACGACGGGCGCGCAGATCCGTAAAATCGCCATCGACGGAGGGGAGCCGAGTTCGGTGTTCGACGACTCCACGCGTCCAGCGGAATCACTTCCCCCTGGTTTCCACGAACCGATGCCGTCGCCCGACGGCCGGATGATGGCCGGGCACTACACCGACCCGGAACGGCGGGGCGAACGGATGGTCGTCGTCCCGCTCGACTCCAGGGCGGCGCCGATCCTCTTTCCGTCGATCCCGCCGAACGCGCGCTGGGCTCCCGACGGTCGCAGCCTCATCTACACGCAGACTGCCCGCGGGGTCTCGAACATCTGGCGACAGCCCGTGCCCGGCGGCACGCCGGCGCAGATCACGCGCTTCGCCAGCGACGAGATCTTCTACGGGACTGTCTCGCCGGATGGGAGTCGGATCGCCGTGGTGCGCGGCGGTGTGACGTCGGATGTCGTGCTCGTGTCCGACCGTGAGGGACGTTAGCCCGGCATGGCCCCTCGAGCGCCTCGTCGGGCGCCGGGCCCTGGGGCTTCCGCTCAGGCGCTGTCGGTGACGGCCTGGCCTATGGCTGACGCGACTCGCTCCGGAGCAGGCCACCAGGTGCCGTGCCAGCCGGCCATCTTCTCGTTGTGGTTGCTTCGCACGGGGGTGTGGATGTCGTCCCTGAGGATGGTTCGCGCGCTGGTGTAGGGCCCGTAGATCCATTCCTTGGATGGACCGTACAGCCCGACGCAGTGCACGCCGAGCGACGCGGCCAGGTGTATCGGGCCCGTGTCGTTCGACACGAACACGCGCATGCTCGAGATGATCCTCGCCGACTCCGGAAGGCTCAGCCCAGTCGCGTCGACGATTCTGTCCGTGTCGGCGAGCCTCTGCATGATGTAGTCGATGTCCGGACGCTCTGCCTCGGCGCCAACGAAGAACACCTTGATTCGGCTGCAGTCCCTCAGCAGCAGTTCCAGGGCCTTGGCGAACCTCTCCTTGGGGTACCTTCGCTCCTGGTCATCGGCGCGTCCGCCGGGGCACACACCGACAGGAATCCAGCCTGGAATCTCCCGTTCCAGCGCCATCGTTCGTTCCGTTTCGCTGGCCCTTGGTGACACGAGCACGGGAGGTTCCGCTGGGCCAACCCCGGCCTTGCCGAGGATGTCCTCGGCAATCTCGTAGAACTCCTCGACGACGTGGCGCGTTTCCGCGTAGTAGATGGCCCTGTCGAGCCCGTGGTCCTTGTGCGAGTTCCTGGTGACCATGCCGACGAGGTACTTCGGGACGCACAGTCTGGCGATCAGGGCTGACAGCCGCACGAACTGCTCGCAGTCGATCACGATGTCGAACTCGCCTCGGTGCCTTGCGGCGAAACCGAGGATCTGGAATCCCATTCGCGTCAGCGAGAAGTCCAGGGTGTGCACGCGGTCAATGTAGTCCGCGTACATCAGGCAGATGTCCCTGTTCGGGGCGAACGTGAGGGTCTCCAGTGTCGCGTCAGGGAACGCGCGCTTGAGCGCCTTGTACACGGGGCTCAGGAAGATGAAGTTGCCAAAGCCAAACAACTTGATGATCAGGATGCGCCTTGGATGCCGTGGCTGCTCGGCCTTTCGGTGGAACAGGGTCAGGGCCCGCAGGATTCCGAGCCCCACCATCCTGTCGATGCGTCGCATGAGCGGTAGGTTCATGTGGCGTCACTCGGCTGACCGTTTCCGGGTCGCCTCCCCACTGCAGCCTTCCCTGACCTCAGTGGCCCGCTCTCTGGTAGATCACCATCTCGGGGTTGACCTTGTCGAGATTGGTCAGGATGGACTCCCGTGTGCCTGAGAACGGCGCCGCATACTGGAGCAGCGCCCAGGCGGGGATCGGAGCCCGGTAACGGAACACCTCACGGTAGCCCAGCGACCCATCGTCAAGCCCGGCCAGGAGCGCCTGCCCTTCCGGACGGGCTTCGTAGCGTTTCGCATACCGCGCGTTGACCACGAGCAGTTCCGGCTTGACCCGGGCGAGGCCCTCGACGTCGGCGTAGACTCGAATCGGGAGAGCTGGCGGTTCGATGACCGGCATGTACTCGCCTGCGCCCAGCAGGCCGACCTTGGTCCCGTTCCGGGCATGCCGGTGCACCCACTGGCGAGCTTCGTAGCGGGCATCGCGCGTCATCATCACATTGATCGACACCGCGTAGAGCAGTGAGTACGCCGTCAGCGCGCCCGCGAGGAGCCGGGCGGGTCGCGTCCGCCGCCCGGCCTCGACGAGGTCCGCGAGGGACGCGCCCGCGAAGATCGTGAGCACGAACACGCCGCCGTAAAGATAGCGGTCGTGGACGTTTCTCGTGGCCCAGGTGTAGGCAAGGTGGAACGACAGCGGCACGAAGAGCAGCCAGAGCCAGCAGCGTCGGTCCTTCCGCACCGCGGCCACCACGACCCCGAACAGCGCGGCCCCGAACCAGGCCCATCCCATGCCCAGCGCGAACAGCTCGCCGGTTCGCCTGGTGAGTTCGTAGTAGCCCGCAACCGTCGCCGGAACGAGCGGCAGGATGGGCCCGTAGCCGACCAACTCCTCGACGTGCGCGACGAACCCGGAGAAGTTGAAGATCATGTTGTGCAGGACGGCAGACGCACCAACGGCTGCAGCCGCACCCATCCACAGCTTCGAATCGACCAACGCCCGGCCCAACCGTCCCGACCACGTCGGCGAAGGCTGCATGAGCGCGTTGATCAGCAGGACGGCGATGGGCAGGAGGGCCAGGTTGGCATAGTGCTGGTCCTTCGTTGCGACGGCGGCAGCGGCCCCCGTGCCCAGAAGCAGGTAGTCGGCGAGGCGGTTGTACCTGATGATTCGAACGAACCCCAGCATCGCCCAGCCAAACCAGAACAGGGACGGCACGTCCAGATTGGCGGTCTTGCTGTAGTACAGGAACAGCGGGGTCAGCAGCAGCGCAACCGAGCCTGCAACCGCCCGCCTGGCCCCGGTGAGTTCTGCCGTGCACAGGAACACCACCACGAGGCACCCGACTCCCGCGAGCAGCGACACGAGCCGTGCCAAGGGCGAGCAGCGACACGAGCCGTGCCAAGGCCACCTGCGCCGCATCCGACACGGGGCTGTCGAACGGCAGAATGGCAAGCCGACCTGCAATCTCGAAGGCCGACAGGGGAATCGAGAGGACCGCGAAGTGCATCAGGGGGTACTTCTCGTGCCACCCGTTCGAGAATCCTGACAGGAACGCCCGACGAACTTCGCCGGGCCCCAGCTCGTCGGGGGGCCAGCCTTGTCCGAGGCCGAACCCGATGCCCCAGACCATCAAGGCCACGCCCACCGCGAGAACGAGCTTCAGCGGTCGACGGTCTTCGACCCTCGGCACCTGACGCGTGACTTCTCGCCAGGTCAGCCAGCCAACCAGCCTGACAGGGATGTACAGGAACAGGAGTCCCCACAGCACGGGAAGGGCAACGGAGAGGAGGCGGCCGAACCGGCCCAGGCGCAGCCGCAGTTGGGCAGCCCCGCTGGTGGGCGCAACGTCGAAGTACTCGAGCCGTCGGGTTGGCCCGCCCGGCCGGGTCCACGTGATCCGGAGGGCCGCGTCGCCACCGCCCTGGAAGTAGCGAACTCTCAAACGGTGAATGCCCGCCTGAAGGCTGACGGACCCTGTCGCCTGCTGCGCCCCGTGCGCGCCCCCGTTATCGACCACCGTCGAGCCGTCAACGTCGAGCCACCCCCCGTCGTCCGACAGCAGGTCGAACCGGTGCGTTCCCGACGACTCGACCAGGAGATAGCCTGACCAATCGGCACTGCCAACGTTTGTCGATGCATCAGCCAGGCCGTTGTGGAAGTCTCCGATCGAGGGCACCGTCCCGGTCGCCTGTGTTGCCGGTTGCCCTCGCCACTCCGCGTTGTTCCAGTAGCGTCCGATCATGCCGGCCGGCGCATGTCGGGCGACGGCCCACCCAGCGACCGCAGTCGCCACGGCCAGCGCCGCTACCGCGCCGAGTTCCCACTTGTGCCTTCTTGGCATCCGACCGACCCACGACTGGAAGTTTCGATGAGAGACTCGAACACGGAGCGTAGCATGGGTGCGCGTGCGGCCGGGCGCTCACGACGCGCCGAGCAGTGCCAGCAGTACGCCGCCGGCCACCACGCTCGCCACCTGGCCAGCCGTGTTGGCGCCCATCGCGTGCATCAGCAGGAAGTTCTCGAAATCCTCCTCGAGGCCGACCCGGTTCACCACTCGCGCGGCCATGGGAAAGGCGCTGATGCCCGCCGCCCCGAGCAGCGGGTTGAAGCGTCCGCCGCTGACCACGTTGAGCCCCTTCGCGAACAGCACGCCCGCCGCGGTGTCGAGCGCGAACGCGAGCACGCCCAACCCGAGGATCTTCAGTGTCGAGACGGCGAGGAACGTCTCCGCGCGCATCGTCGAGCCGACGGCCAGCCCGAGGAAGAGCGTGACGACGTTCGCGATCTCCTTCGACGAGGCTCCCGTCAGCCGTTCAACGGCACCGGACTCTTTCATCAAGTTGCCGAGCATCAGCATGCCAATCAGCGGCGTGGCCATCGGCACGAGCGTGCCCACGACGACGGTGACGATCAAGGGAAAGAGCACGCGCGTGCGCTTGCTGATCGGGCGCTGGCTGTACGGCATCCTGATGGCGCGCTCGCGGCGGCTCGTCAGCCAGCGCATGATGGGCGGCTGGATCAATGGCACGAGCGACATGTAGCTGTAGGCGCAGACGGTGATTGGCCCCAGCAACTCCGGCGCGAGGCGGCTGCTCACGTAAATCGACGTGGGCCCGTCGATGGCGCCGATGATCCCGATGGACGCCGCCTGGTTGAGCGTGAACCCCAGGGCCAGGGCGAGCATGAGCGTCCCGAACACCCCGAACTGCCCGGCCGCGCCAAGCAGCAGCAGCCTGGGGTTCTCGAGCAGCGGCCCGAAGTCGGTCATCGCGCCGATGCCGATGAAGATCAGCAGCGGGAACAGCTCATTGCCGACCCCTACGTCGTAGAGCATGCTCAGCATGCCCTCGGGCTGCACGAGCGGCGAGAGCGGCAGGTTGGCCAGGACGGCCCCCGCGCCGATCGGCAGCAGGAGCACGGGCTCGTAGCCCTTCACGACGGCGAG
>JAFNAJ010000516.1 GCA_017860085.1 Acidobacteriota bacterium
TGGGAGGTGGTGCCGCTCGTGGCATTGCCCATGTCGGCCTTCTGAAGTGGATGGAGGAGCACCGAATCCCCGTGGACTTCATTGCGGGCACGAGCATGGGGGGGCTGATCGGTGGTGGCTACTCGAGCGGGATGTCACCCGACGAACTGCTCCAGTTGATGAAAGAGGTCGACTGGAACCTCGTGTTTCTCGCCGACTCGCCGTTCAAGTACAAGACCTTCAGGCGCAAGCAGGACGCGCGGCTGTACCCGGCCCAGATCGAGTTCGGGCTCAAGAAGGGATTTTCCTTGCCGAGCGGGCTCAACGCAGGGGAGCAGATCGAGTTGCTCTTCGACCGCATCGCCCTGCCCTACTACGACCTCACCGACTTCGACCAGTTGCCCACCCCGTTCAGGTCGGTCGCCACCGACCTGCGGAAGGCGGAGGTCGTGGTGTTCGGCTCCGGGTCCCTGGCACGGGCCATGCGCGCGACCATGGCCATCCCGGGCTTCTTCACGCCCGTGGTCGACGGCGACCGGATCCTCGTCGACGGAGGCACCCTCAACAACGTTCCGGTGGACGTCACCCGGCAGATGGGCGCGGACGCCGTGATCGCGGTCAACGTCGGGTCGAGCACCGACCAGCCCCCGCCGCCGTCGAACCTGTTCAGCGTGCTCGGGCAGACGATCGACACGATGATGCAGGTGGGCGTCAAGCGCGTCATCGACACCGCCGACCTGGTGGTGACGCCCGATCTCAAGGGCCTGACAGGCATGGACTGGCGCAAGAGCGACGAGCTCGTCGAGCGCGGCTACCAGGCGGCTGAAGCCATCAAGGACGACCTGCTGAAGTACGCCGTGGACGAAGCGACCTACGGCGCGTGGATGCGTGAGCGGCAGTCGCGCCGGCGGACGACGGTGCCCGACGTCGTAGGGATCCGGGTCGAAGGTGTTTCCGAGAAGCAAAGCACGGGCATCCAGGACGACTTCGAGCGGGAGTTCGCCGGCAGACCGATCGACCGCGAGGCCGTCGAGGAGCGGATCCTCAGGCTGACGGGCACCGATCGATACGAGGTCGTCGGGTACAGCCTCGAACCCGTACCGGGCGGCACCAACCTCGTGGTTCGCGTCACGCCGAAGTCGTACGGCCCACCGTTCCTGTTGCCGGCCATCGACCTCCAGAACGTCGACGCCAACACGTTTTCACTCGACCTGCGTGCGCGCGTGGCGGTCTATGACACGTTCGTGAGCCAGTCGGAGATCCGGGCCGACTTCGGTATCGGCAGCCGCGAGTTTGCCTCGGTGGAGTTCTACAGGCGTCTCGGCGGGTCGGACCTGTTCGTGGCGCCACGGGGCTACTTCATCCGGAAACCGCTCAATGCGTACAACGCCGACGGGGACTTCGTCGCCGAGTACAGTGAGAAGCGGACGGGTGCGGGCCTCGATGTTGGATTCACCGCGGGACTCAGTGACGAGGTCCGGCTCGGCTACGACATCGCCGAGGTTCGCACGCGGCGGCGTATCGGCCAGGGCGAGCTTCCCGAGGCTGACGGTAGCGACAGGTTCCTGTCGCTCAGGTGGGTCCACGACGGGCAGAACAGCCCGGTCATCCCGTCGCGGGGCCTATACAGCCAGATGGCGGTGCGCTACTACTTCGACACGCCCACACTCGTCTTCGACACCGGCACCAGCGACGCCCGGGATTTCGCGCAGGCTGAGGGCAGGCTTTCGTGGTTCACGCGGTGGCACGAGCGCCACCGCGTCTTCCTCTACGGCAGCGCAGGCACGTCGTTCAACGACGACCCGGGCTACAACCAGTTCAGGCTCGGGGGACCGCTCAATCTAGGGGCTTTCAACCAAGGAGAGATTTTCGGCGACAACTACCTGCTCGGCGGCGTCGGCTTCCTCTGGAACTGGTTCAGGCTGCCCGACGTGCTTGGCGGCAACGCGTACCTGGGCGGCTGGTTCGAAAACGGGTCGGCCTTCGACGAGTGGGACGACGCAGAGTACCAGGCCGACATTGCAGGTGGTTTCGTGATGGAGACGATCCTGGGGCCGTTCTTCATCGGCGGCGCGGTGTCGCTCAACGAGGGGGACACCCGCTTCTACGTACACCCGCTTCTACGTCTCACTGGCCCCGTTCGTCAAGTAACGGCTCTCGACGGAGTCCAACCGTCGAGACCGAATCCCTCTGACCTTGGAGGCACGGCGGCCTACGACGTCCCCGCTGGGCGTGGGGCCGTGCCGCGGCAGGCTGCCGACGAGTTCGTCTCCGACGTCCTGACGCAGGGGCCTGTCATCGGCTTCGGGTTCTGGTTCTGAAGGAGCGCAACACGCCGAACTGATGCAACGCCACCGCTGAACCTGTCGGGCGTCTGACAGCTGTCGGTTGGCTCTCGCTGCTATACTGCAGGATTCGACTGGTCATGCACGTGCAAGACAAGACAGTTGCTCGGTGGCTTCGTGAACCCCTCGTCCACTTCCTCGCGATTGGCGCGCTGCTCTTCCTGGTCTTCAACTGGCGGGGTGGCGGCGGCCCCGGCTCCACTCGTATCGTCATCACG
>JAFNAJ010000517.1 GCA_017860085.1 Acidobacteriota bacterium
GTACCTCGCGAAGTACGGCCGCCCGGAGGGAGCGAAGGGCTGGCATTTCCTGACGGGCGATCAGCCCGCCATCGAGGCGCTCGCGTCGTCGGTCGGGTTCCGGTACGTCTTCGACCAGGCGTCGCAGCAGTACGTGCACGCCAGCGCCCTGATGGTGCTGACGCCCGACGGCCGCGTGTCGAAGTACTTCTACGGGATTGACTATCCGCCGAAGGACCTGCGGTTGGGCCTCATCGAGGCGTCCGGCGGGAAGATCGGCACCCCCGTGGACCAGGTGCTGCTCTACTGCTATCACTACGATCCGCATTCCGGGAAGTACAGCATGGTGGTGATGAACGTCCTCCGGCTGGCGGGGGTCGTCACGGTGGCCCTGATTGGCGGGTTCATCGTGGCGATGTGGAGCCTCGACCGCCGGAAATCGAAGCGCGCCGCGGCGCCCGCGCCGCCCGTGCCGCAGTCATAAGGTATGCCTCAGACCCAGATTCTGCCGACGCAGGCTTCCACCATGGCGCCCCAGGTGGATGCCCTCTATTTCTTCCTGGTCGCGCTGACGGCGTTCTTCACGCTGCTCATCTCGGGCCTGGTCGTGTACTTCGCGATCAAGTACCGCCGGCGCTCGAAGGACGAGGCCGGCGTGCCGATCCACGGGAACCTCAGGCTCGAGATCACGTGGACGGTCATTCCACTCATCATCGTCCTCTTCATCTTCGGGTGGAGCGCGAAGCTGTTCTTCACGATGGCCAGGCCGCCGGCCGACACCCTCGACGTGTACGTCGTCGGCAAGCAGTGGATGTGGAAGTTCCAGCACCCGGACGGGCACGCCGAGGTGAACGAGCTGCACGTCCCGGTGGGCACGTCGGTGAAGCTGACGATGACCTCGCAGGACGTGATCCACGACGTGTACATCCCCGACTTCCGCGTGAAGGCGGACGTGCTGCCGGGGCGCTACACGCACATGTGGTTCAAGGCCACCAAGCCGGGCCGCTACCGCCTGTTCTGCGCGGAGTACTGCGGGACGAACCACTCGGGCATGGTGGGCTGGGTCGTGGTGCAGGAGCGGGCCGAGTACCAGAAGTGGCTGGCCGGCGGCGCGGGAACGGGGACGATGGCGCAAACGGGCGAGAAGCTGTTCAAGGATCTCTCCTGCATCACCTGCCACAGGGAAGACACGACCGGGCGCGGCCCGACGCTCATCGGCCTCTACGGCAAGGCCGTGACCCTCGACGACGGGAACAGCGTCGAGGCCGACGAGGCCTACCTGCGCGAGTCGATCGTCAACCCGCGCGCCAAGATGGTGTCGGGCTTCCAGCCGATCATGCCGACGTTCCAGGGCCTCGTCAGCGAGGAGGGGCTGCTGCAGCTCATCGAGTACATCAAGTCGCTGAGGACCGCGCCGTCGAACGCGACGGGCGCGCCGGCGGCGCCGGCGGCGGCGCCCGCCACACCGGAGAAGAAGTAGGACCATGGACACCGCCGCGACGCCACACTCCAACTACCTGACGGACGGCTACGGCCTGAAGTCGTGGCTGCTGACGAAGGACCACAAGCGGATCGGGCTGCTGTACCTCATCAGCGTCTCCGCCTTCTTCGTGCTGGGCGCCGTGTTCGCCGGCCTCATCCGGCTCGAGCTGATGACGCCGGCGGGCGACCTGGTGGAGTCGGACGTCTACAACAAGATCTTCACGATGCACGGCGTGATCATGGTGTTCTTCTTCCTGATTCCCGCCATCCCGGCCGTGCTGGGCAACTTCCTGGTGCCCCTGATGATCGGGGCCAAGGACCTGGCGTTCCCGCGCATCAACCTGCTGAGCTGGTACGTCTACACGATCGGCGGAGTGTTCACGCTGTGGGCCCTCGTGAACGGCGGCGTCGACACGGGCTGGACGTTCTACACGCCGTACAGCAGCGCCTTCTCGAATTCGAACGTCGCCCTGGTCGTCGTCGGGATCTTCATCAACGGGTTCTCGTCGATCCTGACGGGCCTCAATTTCATCGTCACCATCCACAAGATGCGCGCGCCGGGCATGACCTGGTTCCGGCTGCCCCTGTTCATCTGGGCGCACTACGCGACGGCCCTCATCATGGTGCCCTGTTCATCTGGGCGCACTACGCGACGGCCCTCATCATGGTGCTCGGCACGCCCGTGATCGCGATCACGCTGGTGATGGTGGCGGCCGAGCGCCTGCTGCACCTCGGGATCTTCGATCCGAAGCTCGGCGGCGACCCGGTGCTCTTCCAGCACCTGTTCTGGTTCTACTCGCATCCGGCCGTGTACATCATGATCCTGCCGGCCATGGGCGTGATGTCCGAGCTGGTGGCGGCGTTCTCGCGAAAGCGGATCTTCGGGTACGAGGTGGTGGCGTTCTCGAGCCTGGCGATCGCCGTGGTCGGCTTCCTCGTGTGGGGCCACCACATGTTCGTCAGCAGCCAGTCGGTGTACGCCGCCATGGCGTTCTCGCTGCTGAGCTTCCTCGTCGCGATCCCGTCGGCCATCAAGGTGTTCAACTGGTCGGCGACCCTGTTCAAGGGCTCGATATCGTTCGAAGCGCCGATGATCTACGTCTTCGGCTTCATCGGCCTCTTCCTGATCGGCGGCCTGACGGGCCTGTTCCTGGCCGCCCTCGCGGTGGACGTCCACGTCACCGACACCTACTTCGTCGT
>JAFNAJ010000150.1 GCA_017860085.1 Acidobacteriota bacterium
GACGCCGCCCTTGGCGGTGCCGTCGAGCTTGGTCAGGATGATGCCGTTGACCCCGGCCGACGCCATGAACTCCCGCGCCTGGATGACGCCGTTCTGTCCAACGGTCGCGTCGATCACCAGCAGCACGTCGTGCGGCGCGCCCTCGACTTCGCGGGCTGCGATGCGCCGGATCTTCTCGAGTTCGCCCATCAGGTTGACGCGGGTGTGCAGGCGGCCCGCGGTATCGACGACGATCACGTCGCGTCCCCTCGACTTGCCGGCGGCGATCGCATCGTAGACCACGGCCGCTGGATCAGCACCGGCCTTGGCGCGGATCATGTCGACGCCGGCCCGGTCAGCCCACACCTGCAGCTGTTCGACGGCCGCCGCGCGGAACGTGTCGGCGGCGCAGATGACCGGCGCGAGGCCCGAGGCCTTGTAGAGGCTGGCGAGCTTGCCCACCGTGGTGGTCTTTCCCGTGCCGTTCACGCCCACCACGAGCACGACGCGTGGGCGGTGACCGTTGCCGGCCGGAGTTGCGCTGGCCTCGAGGATGCCGCGGATCTCGTCCTTCACCAGGTCGCGCAGGCTCGCCCCGCGCTCCCGCCGCTCGCGCGCGGCCGCCACGATGCGTTCGGTCGCGGCCAGGCCGACGTCCGCATCGATCAGGATCTCTTCCAGCGCTTCGAGCGTGTCCGCCGCCAGGGGGATCTCGCGCTACCCGGGTGCGTCGGTGCGTCGTACGAGGTCGTCGAACCGATCGACGATCTGCTGCTTGGTGCGCTTGAGACTGTCGCGGAGGCGGTCGAAGACGCCCATCGAATACCTGTTCTGGGAGAAACGCGCCGGGCACCCGGATGGCCCGGGGGGCGTGGCATCGCCCAACCGCCTATTGTATCAAGCGAAGGTCGGGCCCGCTGGCTACTCGGGCTCGGACCGCTGCGGCCGCAGCATCAGCTCGCGGACGGCCACGCGTGGTTCTTTGCCGTCGGTCATCACCTCGTCCATCTTCTCGATGATGGGCAGCTCGACGCCCCGGTGCTGGCCGAGCACGAGGGCGGCGTGCGTCGTCCGTACGCCTTCGGCCACCATCTTCATGCCCGACAGCACGTCCGAGAGTCGTCGTCCCTTTCCGAGCTCCAGGCCGACGTGTCGGTTCCGACTCAGCGCCCCGGTGCAGGTCAGGACCAGGTCGCCGAGTCCCGACAGCCCGGCGAGCGTCTCCCGCTGCGCTCCCATGACGCCGGCCAGGCGCGAGATCTCGACAAGTCCCCGGGTGATGAGCGCCGCCAGCGCGTTGTGCCCCAACCCCAATGACTCGACCACGCCTGCGGCGATGGCAATGACGTTCTTGAGGGCGCCCCCCATCTCGACCCCGACGACGTCGTCCGACGCGTAGAGGCGCAGGGAGGGCCCCCGGAACTCCTGTTGGACGGTGGCCGCCGCCTTGGGATCGTGCGACGCGGCCAGCACAGCCGTCGGGCGTTGGCGCGCCACCTCCGCAGCGAAGCTCGGCCCCGAAAGCACGACGACCGGATGGCTGGCCCCGAGTTCCTGCCGGACGACCTCGGACATTCGCAGCAGCGACCCTTCCTCGAGTCCCTTTGTCGCGCTGACCACGATGGCGCCCGGCTCCAGCAGGCCCGATGCCGTCCGTATCGCCGCGCGCAGGCCGTGCGACGGAATGGCCGCGACGACGACGCCGGCGCCAGCCAGTGCCTGGTCCAGATGGCTGGTCGGCACCACGCACGACGGCAGGACAACGTCTGGCAGGTAGGTCGCGTTCACCCTGCGCTCTGCCAGTTCCTTCATCAGAGCCTCGTCCCGACCCCACAGCCGGACATCGTGGCCGATCGACCCGAGGTGGACGGCCAGTGCCGTGCCCCAACTGCCGGCTCCCAGTACGGTGATGTTCTCCACGTCACATCCCTCGGTCAGGCGCGTTCACCGATGCGGGGCTCGGTGCCGGCGAGCAGTCGTGCCAGATTCGCGCGGTGCTTGAAGACGATGAAACCACCCGTCGCCAGGGCCCCGAGCCAGACCGCGGGCGAGGCCCCGGTGAGCCACGCCACCGGCGCCACCGCCGACACGCCCGACACCGAACCCAGCGACACGAAGCGCGTGCGCCAGAGGGTCAGGCAGAACACCGCCAGGCCGACGAGCGAGGCGGCTGGGGCCAGGGCGGCAAACACGCCCAGCGCCGTCGCCACGCCCTTGCCGCCCTGGAATCGCAGCCACACGGGAAACACGTGCCCGACCACGGCGGCGACGCCGGCCACGACCTGCGACGGCAGGTCTGCCTGGAACAGCCGGGCCACGATGACGGCCGCGGCCCCTTTCCCGACATCGAGCAGCATGACGCACAGTGCTGCAGTCCGTGTCGTCGTGCGCAGCACGTTGGCCGCCCCCACATTACCGCTGCCGATCAACCGAAGGTCAACCCCCTTCGCACGACGGGCAAACAGGAACGCGAAGGGAACCGATCCCAGCAGGTAGCCGAGGCACGCGACCAGCACTGTCATGCGGCACCCGTGAGCATGCCCCGCGCGAGGGCGACGTAGGTCGGGCCCTTTGGCGAGAGGTGGCTCTGGTAAAGCGTGACGCGGTCGATTCGCGCCGTGGGTCGTGGCTCGTCGTGGTGCCCGGGCGCGGCGTCTGTCGCGGGCACCGTCCGCATGAGGCGAGGATCGCGAACCCGCGCAAGCGTGAGGTGAGGCAGGAACACCCGATCTTCGGGCTCGATCATCGGCAAGGTGGCCCGCACGCGGTCTTCGACGGTGTCGTAGAGCGCACGCAGCCCGTCGGCCCCTTGCCGGAAACCCAGGACGAACACGCGCGGCCGTTTCACGTCGGGCAACCAGTGGGGCTCGGCAGGCTCGATGAGGAACGGGGGCTGTGGCAGCGGAGCTTCAAGCGCCAAGCGGAAGCGATCCGCGTTGGCCTCGTCGACTTCGCCCAGGAACCGCAGCGTCACGTGCATCTGGCGCACGTCGACCCACCGAAGCTCGCGCTCGAGCCTGGGCATGCGTCGGCACACGGCTCGGCGTGCCGCCTCTGCGTAGGCTCGCACTTCGTCAGACACATCCACGGCCACGAACAATCGCACGTCAGGTCCTCCAGGACGAGCCGCCGCGCAGGCAGGTCCCGACGCTCACGGTCAGGCGGGAAGCCGCAGCGCCCTGCGCACCATGTCGAGCGCCACCGTGGTCGAGAACATGCGCACGTGCTGTCGCGTTCCCGGGAACAGGAACGTGCGGACCACCACGTCGGCACCCGGACCGGCGACCGCCACCGCGACCGTGCCCACCGGCTTGGCCTCGGAGCCTCCGCCGGGCCCCGCGACTCCAGTGACGCCGACGCCCACGTCGGCACGCAGCACCTTGCGGGCTCCCTCAGCCATGGCCACCGCCACGGGCTCGCTCACCGCACCGTGCTGCTCGATCACGTCGGCTGGCACTCCGAGCAGCGCGACCTTTGCCTGGTTGCTGTAGGCCACCACCCCGCCCTCGACATAGGCGGAGCTGCCCGGCACCGCGGTGAGCCTGGCGGCAATCATCCCGGCCGTGCACGACTCGGCGAGCGCGATCCGGAGGTGCCGCTCACGCAACAGACCGCCAACCACCTCTTCGAGCGTGCGCCCGTCCACCGAGCAGACGTCTCGTCCGAATGAGTGCTCCACGTCGGCGACCGCGCCCTCGAGCGTGCGTCGAGCCACGGCGGCGTCGGCCGACCGCGACGCCAGGTGCAACTCGATCTGGCCTCGCCCCGCCAGGATTGTCGCGCTGACGGCGGGCACCTGGGCCCGCCACGCCGCGTAGAGCGGCCGCAGCCGCTCCTCGGCGTGCGACTCGGTTGGGCCGATGAGCCGCACTTCTCGACGCACGACCTGCTCGCCGGTCACCCGCGTCTCCAGCCTGGGCTTGACCTCGTGCAGGAACATCGGTTCGAGCTCACGAGGCGGCCCGGGGAGGAGCACCACGACCTTGTGGTCCACGTCCAACCACTGGCCCGGGGCCGTGCCGACCACGTTCTTCAGCACGCCGGCTCCCTGAATGACCAGCCCCTGGCGGCGATTGATCGCCGGCATCTCGTAGCCGCGCCGCTCGAATCTCGCCTTGATCGCCGCCACGATACCTTCGTCCACCGCGAGCGGTCGATCGAGCGCGGCGGCGACGGCCATTCGCGTCACGTCGTCGTCGGTCGGCCCGAGACCTCCAGTCACGATCACCAACTCGGTGCGCGCCAGCGCTTCCGCCACCACGCGCTCGAGCAATCGGAAATCGTCAGCAACGACGCTCTTCGCGTGCACTTCGATGCCGAGCTCCTCGAGTTGGCGCGTCAGGAAGACCGAATTGGTGTCGGTCTTCCCGGGACCGAGCATCTCGGTGCCGACGGCCACGACCTCGGCCCGCGCGATCGTCACGTGTGACCCATTCACGCCAGAACCCACGCCGGCGCCAGCCACGCCAGGGCTCGCAAGGTCACGTGGGCGTAGAGGCCTGCGACAACGTCGTCGGCCATGATGCCCCATCCGCGCGGCCACGCCTCGACCCGGGACGCCGGAAACGGCTTCACGATGTCGAAGAGGCGGAACAACAGGAACCCTGCGAGCAGGCCCGTCGGCCCGACCGGCAGAAACGCCAGGGTCACAAGCATCCCGGCCACCTCGTCAATGACGACGTGGCCGGGGTCCCTGCGGCCGAAGTGCCCTTCCGCGCGGGACGCTGCCCATGTGCCGACTGCGCACACGCCAGCGATGGCCGCGGCTTCGAGCATGGCCCCGCCGATCGTCCTGCACGCGAGGAACACGAGCAGACCGACCGCCGAGCCCACCGTGCCCGGCGCAATCGGAAAGTAGCCGGTGAAGGCGGCCGTGGCGATCGCAACCGCGAGGCGTGTCATGGTGAGGCGCTTGTCGGCAGACGCCCCTTCAGGCGCGGCGGACGCTGGTGCCAGACAGCCGATCGTGCAGGGCCCGCCCATCGTCTGCGAGGAACATCGGCAGCAGGCCGAGCCCGAGGGGTGCGATCGCCACGACGAGCATGGCCGTTCGCACAATGGCTTGCCCAAGGGGCACGCGCTCGGAGCGGCCGCCCACGACGCGCACGTCCATCATCATCTGCCCGATCGTCTGACCGGAAGCGGTCGTGAAGCCCACAAGATACCCGCCGTTCAACAGGGCGAAGAAACCCAGCAGCGGCAGGACCGGCAGGCTGAGCACCTCGGCGGCGCCGAGCCCGGTCAGTTTGAGCGTGAAGTACAGCACGACGGCGTCGATGAGGCCGACGAGCAGGGCGTCGATGGCGGCGGCACCCAGGCGCCGTGCCAGTGGCGGCGACGCGACCGGCTCGGCCCCGTTGGCTGGATGCTGCACCTCTTCATCGGCAGTTGGCGGTGGTGCCGGTCGCCCGGGGAACGCTGACGGATCCGGCGTGAACTCGAGACGCGGGGTCGCCGCTGGCGTTGCCGATACTGTGCGCGGTCGCGGGGTGTCCGACGAACGGCGGACCGCGAGCGGGGCGCGTGGCGGTGCGGGCGACGTGATGAGCGGGGTGTCATCGACCCCGGGCACCGGCTCGTGGAACAACGGCAGATCGAGGCCGCCCGGCGTTGATGCACTGACCGACGCCTGGCGTGTCGCGGCCGAACCGCCGACGTCCCTGTCGGCCCGGCGCGACGACGACAGCGGGAGATCGGGCGCCGGACCAATGGGCGTATTGGTCGACCTGATGGGCAGATCGACGGGCGGCGCGGGCTGCGACAGCAGGGAGAAATCGTAGCCGCAGTTACGGCAGCGCTCCGGCGTGTCGAAGCTGATGTAGTTGCACTTCGGACATCTCATGGGCGCGGCGCCACCTGGGTCGGCGACCGACTCGGCTCGGGGACTGGCTCGACGGTCGCGAGCAGTTGTCGCTCGATGTCAGTCCGCAGTTGGTCGACCTGGGGCCGGAGCGGGTCGGTCACGCCCACGGTGCCCAGGATCTCGAGGGCCTCGGCGAGGTGCCCACGGGCGTGAAGGGCCCGGGCGCGACGCAGCACGAGATCTGACGACCGCGGGAGCGGCAGGGGACCCGGGTCTGCGCGCAGCGTCAGGCCGACAGACGCCGGCGGCGGCCCGAGCCAGGCGTCGAGACGATCCCACGCGACGACGAGCGCGCCGGCGACAACCAGCAGGACGGCGGCACAGACCGCGAGCCACCGGCCCACGCGAGAGGCTCGACCCGGCACAGGAGCACTCGACGACTCGGGCTCGGGCAGTGGCTCGTCCACGCCGATGGCCACGTCGCTCGAGCGCGCCTCGAGGCGATCGAGACGCTGGAGCACGGCGAGAGCCAGCGCGTCCGGGGCGCCCTGGGCGACCGCGGACGACAAGAGCTCCTTCGCGCGACCGCTGTCACCCTCCTCGAATGCGGCGACGCCGCCATGCACGAGTTCGTCGGACCGCCGCTGGCGCTCGGCCTGCACGACCCTCGCACGCTCGATGTAGGCGCGCGCCCTCGCGTGACCGCGGTCGATGAACAGCACGCGCGTCCACGTGTGGATGGCGCCGTCGAGATCGCC
>JAFNAJ010000151.1 GCA_017860085.1 Acidobacteriota bacterium
GGCGAGATCCGCACACGGGCCGCAGCCGGCGAGCGCGTGCTGGTGACGACCCTGACCAAGCGCATGGCCGAGGACCTGACGCAGTACTATCAGGAGCTCGGGGTCCGGGTGCGGTACCTGCACTCCGACATCGACACGCTCGAGCGGGTGGAGATCCTGCGCGACCTGAGGCGAGGTACGTTCGACGTGCTCATTGGCATCAACCTGTTGCGCGAGGGGCTCGACCTGCCCGAGGTCTCGCTGGTGGCGATCCTCGATGCCGACAAGGAGGGCTTCCTGCGCTCGGCGGGTGCGCTCATCCAGACCGTCGGTCGCGCGGCGCGGCACGTCAACGGTCGAGCCATCCTGTACGCCGACCGCGTGACCGAGTCGATGCGCGAGGCGATCGACGAGACCGACCGGCGGCGGCGCACCCAGCAGGACTACAACGACGCGCACGGCATCACGCCGGCGTCGATCGTGAAGGACATCGACGAGGTGATGTCGAGCGTGTACGAACGCGACTACGTGACCGTGCCGATCGAGCGCGAGCCCGTCGAGGACGTGGTGCGGAGCGAGGGCGAGCTGATGGCACTCGTCGCGCGGCTCGAGCGCGAGATGCGCGAGGCCGCCAAGAACCTCGAGTTCGAGCGGGCGGCGTCGCTGCGCGACCGGGTGAAACGGCTCCGGGCGCGCGATCTCGGCCTCGCCGCGTCGAGAGGGTGACATGCCGGGACACATCGAGGATCGGGTCAAGGCAGCGGTGCTCGAGGTCCAGGAGTACGTGCGGCTGTGCGTGACCACGGCCCGCGCCGCGACCTCGCGCCCCTTCTACCGCTACGACTTCGTGGAGCAGCTCGACAGCATCGGCGTCGGCTCGCTCACCGTGGTCGTGCTGACGGGTCTGTTCACCGGGGCGGTGTTGGCCCTGCAGTCGGGCATCTCGCTCGATCAGTTCGGCGCGCGCGAGGAGGTCGGGCGGCTGGTCGGGGCCTCGATGGTCAAGGAACTCGGCCCGGTCCTGACGGCGCTGATGGTGACCGGCCGGGTCGGGTCGGGCATCGCGGCCGAGCTGGGCTCGATGCTGGTCACCGAGCAGGTGGCGGCGCTTCGGGCCCTCGGCACCGACCCGGTTCGAAAGCTCGTGGTGCCCCGCGTGCTGGCGGGTCTGCTGATGGTGCCGGCGTTGACCGCGATCTCGAACGGCGTCGGGATGATCGGCGCGTGGTTCATCGCCGTCGCGCAACTGCGCGTGGCGTCGAGCGTCTACTGGAACTCGGTCTGGTACGGCCTCTACATGGAGGACGTGTGGATGGGGCTCCTGAAGCCATTCTTCCTGGCCTTCGTCATCGTGACGATTGCGTGCCACGTCGGGTTGCGCACGAGCGGCGGCACGCAGGGCGTAGGGCGCGCCACGACCAGGGCCGTGGTCGCCGGCTCGGTGGCCGTGCTTGCGGTCGACTTCTTCGTCACCAAGCTGATGATCTTCGTGCTCTATTGACCACCGATGAGTGACACGAGTCCCGATCCGCCCGCGCCGACGGCCGAGGAAGTCCTCGAGGGCGAGAAGGCGCCCGTCGTGGTCTTCGACGGCGTGTCGCTGGCCTTCGACGATCGGGTGATCCTGAAGTCGGTGAGCTTCGCGCTGCTGCTCGGGCACACGAAGATCATCCTGGGCGCAAGCGGGGCAGGGAAGTCGACGATCCTGCGCCTGATCCTGGGCCTGCTGAAGCCTGATGCCGGGGTCATCTGGGTGAACGGCGAGCGTGTGGACGGCATGTCGGAACGCGAGCTGATGCGGGTGCGGGCCGACATCGGCATGGTGTTCCAGGAGGGCGCCCTGTTCGACTCGCTGACCGTGCGCGAGAACGTCGGGTTCAAGCTGTTCGAAGAAACGAAGATGCCGCTCGCCGAGGTCAACCGCCGCGTCGAGGAGGTGCTCGGGTTCGTGGGGCTCCTCGAGCACATCGACAAGATGCCGTCGGCGCTGTCGGGCGGCCAGCGGCGCCGTGTGGCCATCGCGCGGGCGATGACCGCGAAGCCGCGCCTGCTGCTCTACGACGAGCCGACGACCGGGCTCGACCCGATCACGTCGACGAGCATCGACGCCGAGATCATCAAGCTGCGCGACCTCGAGCGCGTCAGCTCGATTGTCGTCACGCACCAGCTCCGCGACGCGTTCTACGTCGCGACCCACGAGGCCGTGGCCGACAACGGGGCGGTGCGCATCGAGCAGGCCGATCGCAGCAAGTGCGAGGAGGCCGAGTTCCTCATGCTGCGCGACGGCGAAATCGTCTTCGAGGGCAACGCCTCGCAGCTGCGGGCCGAGCGGGACCCGTACCTGCTGACGTTTCTCTCGTGAAGACCCCGCGGCCGCACGGCGCCGCGGGATCACGGAAAGGGTGACGTTTCATGCCTCGGACTCGATCGTTGGCCTGGGCCCAGTTGAGGGTCGGCCTGCTTGCCATCGCGGGACTCGTGCTGGCCGCGGTGTTCATTTTCATGGTGGGAGGGCAGGCCGGCTTCTCCTGGCAGCAGTACCACCTGAAGACGAAGTTCGCCGACGTCCAGGGCCTGAAGAGCGGCGCCGTCGTGCGCGTGGCGGGCGTCGAGGTGGGCAAGGTCGACAGCATCGAGTTCGCCGGCTCGGACGTCGAGGTCGTCATGTCGGTAGCCAAGACCATGCGCGACCGGATCACCACCGACTCCCGGGCGTCCATCGGCTCGCTCAGCCTGCTGGGCGCGCCGGTCATCGACATCAGCCCCTCGGCCACGGGCACCCCGATTGCCGACTGGGGGTACGTCGCGTCGCGGCGTCCCTACGGCCAGCTGAACGAAGTGGCCGAAGCGGCCACCCGCGGGCTCGAGCAGGCGACGGCGCTGCTGAAGGACGTGCGCGCCGGCAAGGGCGTGATTGGCAAGCTGTTCACCGACGACGCGCTCTACAACGACGTTGCGTCGTTTGTCGCGTCGGCCGAGGAGGTCGTCACCGCCCTCAACCGAGCGGAGGGGACGATCGGCAAGTTGATCCAGGACCCGGAGGTCTACAACGCGGTCCGCAGTACCACGGCCGACCTCTCGGCCATGACGGCGCGCATCAACGCCGGCGAGGGCCCGCTCGGCCGCCTCCTGCGCGACGATGCGCTGGGGCAGACGCTGTCGACCACGGCGCGGAACGTCGAGGAGGTCACCGGCAAGGTGAACCGGGGCGACGGCACCGCGGGCAAGCTCATCAACGACCCGGCCCTCTACGATCGCATGAACGGGTTGAGCGAGAAGCTCGACCGGTTGGCCGCCCGCCTGAATGCGGGCGAGGGGACGGCGGGAAAGCTGCTGCAAGACCAACAGTTGTATGAGAACATGAATGGTGCGGTGAGCGAGGTTCGCACGCTCATTGCCGAGATCAGGAAAGACCCGAAGAAGTACCTGAACGTCAAAGTCAGCCTGTTCTAGAGGAGGCACACATGGCTAACGATAACGGAGGCGGCGCCGTACTGGTCGCGTTCGTCCTGGGGGCCATCGCCGGTGCAGCCACAGCCTTGCTGCTGGCGCCGGCGTCCGGCGAGGAGACGCGCCGGCTGATCGCCGAGAAGGCGCGCGAGGGCCGCGAGAAGGCCAACGAGGCGGCCCGCCAGGGCAAGGACTTCGTGGAGCGCCAGCGCACCAACATCTCGGCCGCCGTGGAGCGCGGGAAGGAAGCCTACCAGCGCGTCCGCGCGGGCGACGCGAAGGGCACGGAGGAGAGCGCGTGAGTTCGGCCGCGGTCGCATTCCTGGCAGCGATCGCGGTGGCCACGGTGGTGATGGCGCTGATTCAGGTGGGCGCCGTCATCTACGCCGCCCGCCTCGCCAAACGGATGGAAGCGCTCGTCGGTCGGCTGGAACGCGACGTGCAGCCCATGATCGAGCGGCTCACCGCGATGAGCGGGGAGGCTGCGCGCGCCGCGACGCTGACCGCCCAGCAGGTGGAGCGCGTCGATCGCACGCTGAACCTGCTCGGGTCGCGCGTGGACCGGGCGGTGGACGGCGCACAGCGGGCGCTGGTCAGGCCGGCCAGGGAAGGCGCAGCCCTGGCGGCTGCCCTGAGGGCCACCGTCGTCACCCTGCGAGAGTTGAGGAAGCGCCGACGCGAAGCCTCGAGCCCGCGCGCCGAGGACGAGGACGCGCTGTTTATCGGCTGAGTTGGCGAGGCGGCGGCGCGGGTGCTGCCGTCGGACGCCGCCGGGAATTGACGCTGGGTCGGCCCGGGTGATAGAAACGGGCAGGCTTTGCGCCCCTGTCGATGCTTTCATCCCGAGGCTTGATTCCATGAGGACACGGACCCGAAGGGCGAACATCATCGGACTTGCGGCCACGCTGGCAGTCGCACTGCTCCCGACCATCTCGCCTGCCCAGGATGCCTCGAAGTCGGACCCGCTTGCCGTCGAGCTCGTCAAGCTGCTCGAGGAGGGCGGGCTCCAGTACATCGCCGCCAAGGCGCCGGAGCCCGAGTACTACGTCGCCGCGCTGCACATTCCCGGCGTGCAGCTGCTGGTGGTGAAGGCGAAATACTCGGTGCCGGTGCTCTTCGACGAGCGGCTCAACAAGAAGGAATACCAGGACGCGTACATCGACTTGAACAGCGCGTCGCTGCCCGAGACGAAGATCTTCGTCGAGGACCTGCGCGCCGATGGTCTCCACGTGCGGCGCGACAGCGACGAACCTTTCGACATCTACGAGGCGTCGGGCAGACGCACGATGTTCGACGGGGACTTCAAGAAGCAGAAGCTGTCCGAGGAGGAGTACACGAGACTGTTCGCGACGGCGGACGAGCAGTACGCGAAGATGTTGGGCGCGCTCATCGCGCAGCTGAAGAAGCGCTGACGTGCGCGGGCCTCAGGGCTCGTCGCGCGCCACCAGGAGCACGCCTGGCCGGCACTCGTACGTGTGCAGGTAGTCCTCGACGTCCCACAGCGTGGCGCCCCCAGGCTCCGGGTCGACCACCATTCCGTTTCTAATCAGCACGAGGTGATCGGGCAGCGACAGCATGCCGTAGGCGGTCGCCACGTCGAACTTGCGCAGTCGCTTCAGGGGCGTGCCGAGTTCGCGTGCGATGCGCTCGACCTCGTGCAGGCGGAGTCCCTGCCGCCCCTGGTAGGACCGATCCTTCACGGCGACCACCCGGAGCACATCCTCGTAGCTTCGGCCGAGATACATCCCGAGCACGCAGATGGCGCAGTCGTTCGGCTCGCGGCCGGGCACGATCTTGGTCGCGATGGCGGTCGGCATCCCTCCATTATCGTCGACCCGGCCATCGTGGACGAGTGAAAATCCCTCCCCGGCAGATGTCTCTATCTATCTGAAATAAAATGGTTTAGGGTCTGGCTCCGCGCCAGGGGCCGAGCGCTGAGGGCCGCCCGCCGGCCGCCGACCGCTCAGGCCTGCGGGGAATCCTCAAGCTTGGCCTCGACGCTGCGGACCTTGTCGTCGAGCGTCTGTGGCCGGTCGGTGCGTGTCCCCAGCCTGAGGGTGGTCGCGATGCGTGGCGCACCCATGGCGTGCACGACCTCGTGACACCGGCGCACCGCCGCAAACACCTCGTCCCACTCGCCCTCGATGTTGGTGCCGTTGGCGTGCAGCCGCGTGTCGAGCCCCGCCTCCCGCAACACCCGCTCGCAGGCGGCCACGTAGCTCGACAGCGACACCCCCACGCCGAGGGGAACGACCGACAGATCAACCAGCACCTTCATGTCGCCATTCTACGCCCGCCGCCCTTGCCGCCGCCCGGGGTTCAGACTACAGTGGGCGCACGAACCCGGTCGGGACCATCGAGCCACCGAAAGGCCGTAGGCCATGAGCGACCAGTACAACGAGATCGTGACGACATTCCCGCTGTTCAAGGGCCTCACGCCGCAGGGTGCCGGGATGCTCCTCGACCGAGGCGAGGTGCGGACGCACGCGTCTGGCGATGTGCTGTTCCGCGAGGGCGAGGCCCCGAGCTTCGCGATGCTGGTCCTCACCGGTCGGCTCCACGTGTTCGTCGAGCGCGAGGGGCGCGACGTCGTGGTGTCCGAAGTCTGGCCGGGCGCACTGCTGGGCGAGTTGTCGGTGCTGAGTGGCCTCCCGCGTTCGGCCTCGGTGCGCTGTGCCGAGCCGTCGGTGTTGGCCGTCTGGGACGACAAGGCGTTTCGGCGGCTGTTGCTCAGCAACGTCTTCCTGTCGGAACGCATCTTCGGGCAGGCCCTGCGCGTCCTGATCGACAGGGAGCGTGCGCTCATCGACTCGCTGCTCGAGTCGCAGGCGGGCCAGGGCCGGTAGTCCGGCGGGGCCCGACGAGCGCCACCGGAGATCAGCCGTGACCATCCGCTCGACCACGCTCGACGCTCCGTCACCAGATCCTCAGTCGCTGCGTCTCGAGGACGGCTCGCGGGTTGCGGTGATCGGGAGCGGGCCGGCCGGGTCGCTGTTCTCGTACTTCCTCCTGCAGATGACCGAGCGCCTCGGGACGACGATCGAGGTGGACCTGTACGAGCCCCGGACGTTTGCCCAGCCGGGTCCGCAGGGCTGCAACATGTGCGG
>JAFNAJ010000152.1 GCA_017860085.1 Acidobacteriota bacterium
GTGTTGTAGACGGGAACATAGACCACTTGCGGGTTCGCGGGCTGGATGACGATCACCGACTGCCCGGTGGACGTCGTCTCGGTGACCACCTCCTGCTGCTCCGTGGTCTTCAGGTTGCCGAGGGCCTGTGCGGCCGCGCGGAGCCGCTGAATCGAGTCGAAGACGGCGGTCTTGTCGGCCACGAACGCCCTGCCGAGCTGCGCGGTCCAGTCCGGCTTCTGCACCAGCATCTGCACGACCTGGCCGAACGGCGCGAGCGCGATGTAGCAGGCCGCGAACCCGGCGGCCTGCGCCGCGTCCTGGAGGGGCGTGCCCTTGAGGCTGGCGTTGCTCCCGAGCCACGCCGAGAACTTCTGCAGCGTCGGGACGTCGGTCGACGCCTGCAGGATCTGGGCGATCAGCGCGTCGGGATAGAGCGCGATGGGCGCCGTCAGGGCATCCATCGCCGCGGTCGACGCGCCGCCGGACGCGGGGGCCCCGGCGGGCGCCGCCGTCGTCTGCGCCGGCCCAGCCGCTGCGACCTTCTGGTAGTTGGAGTTCTGGACGACGACCTGGATCTGCTGCCCGGGCACGTTGAGCACGACGTTGCCCGGGTACGAGAGCCCTTCGCGAAGCCGCGCGAAGGTCACGTCCAGCGTGACCGCGTCGGACGGGGCGGCGAGGTACGACTTCACGCTGACCGTCTGGAGCGCGTTGCCTGCCGTGTCGAGGCCGAGGCTCAGCGTGTCACCACTCTTCGCGTAGTTGCGGAGATCCAGGCGGGCCGAATTGGGCCCCGTCGGTGTGATCGCCAGGTTACCGGCGGCCTTCGCCGCCTGGATCCGCTGCGGGTCTGGCGGGACGTACTGGTGTACCAGGTCGACCGCCTGCGTCATCGTGGCGGTGATCTCCGCCTTCTTCTTCTCGACCAGCTTGCCCTTCACTCCGCCAGGCGGCGCCTGCTGCGGCGGCGCGCTCAACGCCTGCTTCTGGACCTTTCCGTCTGGCCCGTAGAAGCACTGTTTCTGGGTGCGCGACTTCTCCTCGCCCTTCATGCTGACGACCGTCGTCTCGACCCACTTGTATTGCTTCTGCAACTGCTGATTCGCAGCCAGCGACTGCTTCAGCGCGGCCACCTTGTCCTGTTGGGCCTGGAGCCCGTGCGGCACGACCAGCAGGACACACAACGACAGCCAGGCCTTCCACGCGGCACCGGGTGTGCATTTCATCGCAGACTCTCCAATTCGCGTCCTCGGACCCAGGGAACGGCGTCAGCGACGCTGGCGCCGGGAGCCGACATCGCGTCCGGCTGCGCCGGGCGCCTTCGCTCGAAGTAGACGTGCAGGATGACGTTCAACGCGAGGAGGTTCGTCACCGACGAGCGGGTGTCGTGCTGATAGGTGACGTTGCCCTCGATCGCGCAGCGGGGCGACCACAACACCGAGGCGCCCGGGATGACCCGTACGCGATTCACGGTGTCGTACCGCGAGTCGTAGTACGGCTCCACGTTCACGTACGGGACGATCGACGTGCGCCCCTTGGCGATCTCCTTCTCGACCATGAGGCGGTAGCGCCAGCGGTTCGAGAACTCGACGTCGTCGCTCCCGAGCCAGCGAAGGTCGGTCCGGAGCCGATGCGACACGAGCACACCGCCCTTGATCGGCGTCCTGGCGTGCACCTCGGCGAAGATCGTCCGCTCCGTGTACGCCGCGCCCTGGTCGTCGAGGCTCTTCCCTCCGAGGTAGCCGCCGCGGATCAGCATCGGCTTCAGGTCACGGGCGCGGTCCTCGTCCAGCAGACGCGTCGCCTGCACGCGACGCGTCCTGCCGAACGCGTAGTCCACCTGCGGGATGAAGTTCCCCTCACGGTAGGCGGTCTCGATGTTGCGCGAGATCGGCACGAACAGCGAGACCCGCCAGGCGGGCGACAGCCGCCACCACACGTCGATCTCCGGCCAGAACTCCTGTTGACGTTCGTCGGCGACTGCCACACCGACAGCAGCCGGCCCCGCCAGGAGCGCGAGGCCGATGGCGCGCCGGACACGACGCCCGAACACTGACATCGCGCTTGGCCCGCGTCGCCCTGCCCGGTTGTCCGCTCGACGCTCTCGAGCACGAAGACCTCGCAGCCGGACACCCGAATGATACCAAACCGCCCCGCACTGCGAAGAGGTGACCACGTTGCGCCAACTGGGAACTCCTTTTCGCCGCATCGACGCGCGACGGATGCCGGCGATCACGCTCACGCGTCTGCGAACTGGACCACGACCTTGATGTCGTCCGGCTGTCGAGCGAGGGCGTGCGTGAACGCGGCCGGCGGCTCACACCGCGAGATGAGGCGTGCAAGCCACGCATGGTCCGCGCGGGCCAGGACTCGTCCCGCCCTGTACCAATGCCGCTTGTTGGCGTTCACGCTTCCCACGACGACGTTGTTCCGCAGGACGACGTTGGACGCCACGTCGGCCGTGTTGAGCCCGACGGTGCGTCCGCCGCTGCCGACGCCCGTCAGACACACGACCCCGCCCGCCGCCACGGCCTTGACCGAGTCCCCGATGACCTGCCCGACGCCGGTGCATTCGACGATCACGTCGGGCTGGAAGCCGACATCGGCGACGGACCCGGAGTGGTAGGTCGCCCCCAGGGCGCGAACGAGGTCCGGCTTGGCCCCCGATTCGACGCGGTCGAGCACGTGGACCTCGAGCCCCTGCAGCTTGCCGATGAGGGCGGCGAGCAGACCGATCGGTCCCGCACCGGTCACGAGCACGGTTTCCGGCACCCAGAACGCGCGCTGGCCGACCGCCAGGACCTGCTCCCACGCCTTCGTGACGACCGTGGTCGGCTCGAGCAGCACGCCAAGCAGGCCGAGCGACGGGTCGACCTTGACGGCGTATTCGGGCTCGCTGCGCCAGCGCTCGGACATGAACCCGTCGATCTGCTTGATGCCGCGCTCGGTGTACTGGCCGTTGCGGCACATGTCCCACTCGCCTACTGCGCAGTTCGGGCACGGCACCGGGTCGGGCCGGCGGACGATGCCGACGACGAGGTCGCCCCTCTTGAAGGAGCTGCTCGGGCCCGGGTCGATCACCCTGCCGAGGGACTCGTGCCCGAGCACCAGGCGCGTCTTGCCCTCGGGTGCCCAGCCGTACTTGCCCTCGACGATCTCCACGTCGGTCCCACAGACCCCGACCGCGATGGCTTCCACGAGCACTGACCCGCCGCGTGCGTCAGGTTCGGGGATGTCTTCAAGGCGGGCGGTCCCCGGTTTGTGCGGTTCGACGGTGATGGCTTTCATCGGGCTCCTCGGGGCGCGCGAGCTGAAACCGCGCGACAAGCAGTGCTGGCGCGTTCGCTCGGCCTCACGCGTGCGGCGCGCGAGGTCGGGAGGCCGCCAGCGTCGTGGACCGCGGGGGTCATGAATCTCCTCTTCGCTCGCGCACGGCCACGTTGGCCGCCTCGGCGCGGAACGCGGCCGCCGCGTGCCGGTTGGTCGGGTAGAACCTGTCCGGGTCGATGTGTTCCATGAGGTCGTACTTCTCCAGCCAGGAGCGGAAGGCGCGATCCGCTCGGCTGACGACGAAGGTGACCTTCCCCTTGGCGAGTAGGGCCATCGCCTGCCGCAGGGCCCCCGCGCCGGTGGTGTCGATGTCGACCATCGCCTGCGCGTCCAGCACGAACCAGCGGACGGGAGCGGGTGCCTGCGCGATGAGCCGCTCGACGTCGTTGAGGAAGAGGGTCGCGTTCGCGAAGTAGAGCGGGGCGCCGAAGCGGTACACGACGAGTCCCGAAAGCCCGGAGGCCTGTGCGGCGTCGAACGGCACGAAGTGGCTGCCGTCGGGCGCTTCCACCAGGGTCGCGGTTACTGGGTTCGAGGCCCGGCGGATGACGTCGACCGTGGAGAGCAGGAAGGCGATGAGCACCGCGCGCAGCGGACCAAGGGCGAGCACACTCAAGAGGCAGACTGCAGCAATCCAGAACTCGGAGCGCCGCATCCTCCACAGTTCGCGGAACTCGTGGACCTCGATGAGCGACAGCACCGCGTTGGCCACGATCCCCGCCAGCGCCGCATTGGGAAGGAACGCCAGCAGGTCGGTGAAAAAGAGCAGCACCACCGCGATCGTTCCGGCCGCCACCAAGCTGGGGAGCTGGCTCTTCGCGCCCGAGGCATCCATCGCCGCCGAGCGGGACGGGCTGTTGCCCGTGAGGAACGACCCGGTGAAGCCCGCCGCCAGGTTGGCCGCGCCCCAGGCGAAGAGCATCTGGTCGCCGTCGGCCTTGTAGCCGTACTTGTTGCTGTAGCTGCGGACCACCAGCAGGCCTTCGCAGAGGAGGATGGCCACGATCGCGAAGGCGCTCGGCAACAGCCGCAGGTAGTCGCTCACGGGAATGGACGGCAGCGTGAGCGTCGGGGCACCCGAGGGGATGGCGCCGAGCACCCCCACCCCCTTGGCGGGGAGATCGAAGACAGCGACGGCGGCTGTCAGCAGTACCAAGGCCACCAGGGCGCCGGGAATCCGGGGCGCATACCGTTTCAGCAGCCGGACAATCAAGAAGGCGCTGACCCCAATCGCCACCGAGTACAGGTTGGCCCGCGGAACGCTGTCGATCAGGGCCAGCACCTCGACGAAGTACCCCTCGGTGTTCACCGAGGTCGCCATCGCGTCTCTGAGCCGTTCCGCCGCCGCGAGCACACCCGATGCCGCCTCGGCCGCGTGGGGAGCGGCGAGGATCTTCCGCACCTGGTTGGTGAACACCTCCACGCCGAGCCCGGTGATGAAGCCCGCCATCACAGCCCGCGAGAGGAAATTGGCGAGGAAGGCGAGGCGGAAGGCCCAGAAGACGAAGAACAACAGGCCGCAGATCAGGGCCAGGGCGAGGGCGTACTGCAGGCGCAGCGGCTCCCCGGGCGCCGCGAAGGCGACCAGCGCGGCACCGACCAGCCCGGCCATCGAGGCGTCTGGGCTCGTGACCAGGTGGCGCGAACTCGTGAGCAAGGCGAACACCGCCAGCGGGATGATGGCCGCGTAGAGGCCGGCCACGGGGGGCAGGCCAGCCACCTGCGCGTAGCCGATGTTGAGCGGGATCATCAGCGCGGCGAGGGTGACGCCCGCCGAGACCTCCCGCGGCACGTCGGCCAGGGTGAGGCCCTGCAGTCCGGCGAACGGGCGTGGCCACCTGATGGCGGCCAGCACGCCCGGAGCCTCCGTGCTCATGCCGCAGCCTCCTGAGCGGCCCCGCCGGCCTGCCGGGCGAAGATCTGGGCGCCGATGGCCGCGAGGACCACCGACCACAGCGTCCACATCACGGTCATCACCACGATGTTCGGGTGCGCGTTCGGAATGGCCAGCGCCGCCGCCAGGACTGCGGCGACGTTACGCGTGCCCATCCCGAGTGCCATGACGCTTCGCTGACTCTGCTTCATGCCGAAGCCGAAACGGTACGTGACGAAGCCCATGCCGACCATGAACAGGGTCATCGACAGGAGCGCGAATTCCCCCGCGGTGTTGAGCATGCCCCGGCCGTAGATCACCAGGCACCACACGATCGTCAGCAACGTGGTGACCAGGGCAAACCCCTTGACGGCCGGGAACATCCTGGTGGCCGCCGTGTCGGCGGAATGGCGGATCGCCGCACCGATGACCAGCGGCAGGAGGATCGTCAGGAGGAGCGGCTTCGCGAGTGACGACGTGCTGATCGTCACCCCCTTGATCAGCAGGGGCGCCATCAATGGCATCAGCACCACGGTGCCGACCGCCACCAGGGGGATGAGGGCTCCTGCGAAGGCCATGTCTCCGCGGGCTTTACCCACCATCTGCTGGAGGAACGGGGCGCAGGGCGCCAGGCTCGCGAGGAGCACCACGACCACGTAGGGCTGCTCCAAGGGAAGAACCCGGGTGATCAGATAGCCGAGCGCCGGCCCCAGCACCCATCCCCACACGAAGATGAGCGCCAGCGCCTTCTTGTTCCGCAGCGCGACGACGACCTCAGGCATCCTGACCTGGAGGCCCATGGCCGCCAGGTTCGACACGGTGAAGAGGAAGACCAACGGCCCGAAGGTGGCCTGAAGTAGGTCCATGACGGTGTTCATCGCTGTTGTCTCCTACGCGCGGAGCAACCGCGTGCTTGCGAGCCGTGACACAGGCCCACGGGCCAGGCGGCGCCCCTTCCCCCTACACACGATGCGACCGCGCCAGCATGCCGCCGGAGATGTTCTTCGCGGCAAAGCCGTTCTGCAGCAGGATGCGCGTCGCGTAGTAGGCACGCACCGCCGAGCGGCAGATCACGAGGATCTCCTTGTCACGCGGAAGCTCGCCCAACCGCGCACGCAACTGCGGCAACGGGATGTGGATCGCGCCGGCCACGTCCTCGACGGCGAGTTCCTGCGGGTTCCTGACGTCGAGGAGAACGCCGCCGTCGGTCGCGTCCCAGTGCACGATGGGCATGTCGCCGCGGAGCAGGTTCCCCGCCACCATCCCGGCGAAGTTGACCGGGTCCTTCGCGCTGCCGAACGGCGGCGCGTAGCAGAGTTCCGCCTCCTCGAGGTCGTAGACG
>JAFNAJ010000153.1 GCA_017860085.1 Acidobacteriota bacterium
GGTGGCCTTCACTGGCCGTGTGGGTTCGATTCCCTCCTCCGGCACCACGCGCTGTCACGGAGATCCACGATGCTCACCAAACCGGTCCAGACCGCGATCAACCGCCAGATCAACAGCGAGCTGATGGCCTCGTACTCCTACCTCGCCATGTCGGCGTGGTGCGACCAGCAGAACTTCACCGGCGCCGCGCGATGGCTTCGCGTGCAGAGCCAGGAGGAGTACGGGCACGCCATGCGCCTGTTCGACTTCATGCTCGCCAAGGACGCCGCTCCCGTCCTGGCCTCGCTCGGCGATCCCAAGGGCGCCTTCAAGTCACTGCTCGACGTCTTCAAGACGGCCTACGGGCAGGAGCAGGGGGTGACCCGGCAGATCAACGCGCTCTACGAGCTCGCGTTCAAGGAGAAGGCCTACGACACGGCCGTCCAGACGCAGTGGTTCGTCAACGAGCAGGTCGAGGAAGAAAGATCGATGCGCGAGATTGTCGCCAAGCTCGAGATGGTGGGCGAGGATGCGCCCTCGATCCTCGAGATCGACCGCGAGCTCGGCAGCCGGGCGCCGGCAGCCGGCGGCGGCGAAGGCGAGTAGGCGCGGTTTACGGACGAACCAGGGCCTTGGGCATCTGCATGGCCTCAGCCGCGGCCAGGGCCTGGTTCAATTCGGTGAGGCCGTAGACGGCCGAGCCGATCTCGCGCCAGGGGACACGCTCCGCGTGGCGTCCGAGGATGTCCAGGGCGCGCAGGAAGTGTCTGGCCTCGCTGCCCCAGCACCCCCGAACGTCGAGGTGCTTGCGGTTCACCAGTTGGTGCACGTTGATGGAACTCGGACCGACGTCCGTGTAGTGGCCGGCGACCACGTACGCCCCGCCGTCCCTCACCAGGGCCAGGCCCTCTTCCACGGCGCGAGCTGATCCCGCCGCCTCGATCGCGACGTCGACGCCCCGACCGGCCGTGCGCGACGCCACCAGGTCGCGGCGGTCGTTCTCAGTGGTGGTCCTCAGGTCGAGCACGACGTCCGCGCCCATCCGCCGCGCGAGCGCGAGCCGATCATCCGGGGCCCCGACCGCGATGATGGTGCCGGCGCCCGACAGGCGCGCCAGCGCGATCAGGCTCAGGCCGACCGCTCCCACTCCCTGTACGAGGACGCTGTCACCGAGCCCCAGGCGGGCGCGCTCGATCCCGTGGACAGCCGTCACCAGACCACACCCGCCCCCGATGTAGTCCTCCGGGGTCACACCGGCCGGGAGCCGCGCTGCCACGACGCCCGGCTCCAGGTACAGCGCTTCGGCCCAGCCCCCGAAGAGGCCCTCGGCCGCCGGATCGGTGATGCCGTAAACGCGCCGGGATGGGCACCGCGTGGGCGTGCGCGCCACGGTGCAGGCATGACACCGCCCGCACGTCCGGTGCACGTCGTAGAAGACAACAACGTCTCCCTCGCCAAGCGGCGAGCCGTCGGCCGCGATCAGCGGCCCGCGGACCTGGTCGAGGCGGCCCACCGAGACGTGTCCGGGAATGATGGGGTAAGGAACCCCGGCGAGCCGACCGTGCCAGAGGTGTACGTCGGTGCCGCACACCTCCGAGTAGATCACGCGGAGCAGCGCCGACCCCGGCTCGAGGTCTGGCACCGCGAAGTCGCGGACCTCGACCCGCGCCAGCGGCGCCGGCATCACCGCCGCCCGAACGGTGGTCACGGTGCGCTCAAGGCCGGACCTTGCCGTCTGTCCGCCAGAGATACAGGGTGCGTGTGCTGCCGTTCGCGTCCTGGAAGGTGTCGACCTTCTCGGCCTGCCAGTCGCCCATGCTGAAGGCGTGCGACACGATGCGCGAGCCGGGGCGCAACTGTTTGGTGAGCAACGGCCTGAGCTTCAGGTTCGACGACGACAGCAGGTAGAGCGTCACCACGGTGGCGGGTGATACGTCCACGGACATGGCGTCCTGGAGCTTGAAGGTCACGAACTTCTCGACGCCGGCCCGCTTGGCATTGGCCTCCGACTCGGCGATGCGTTCGGGATCGATGTCCACGCCCACCCCGCGCGCTCCGTACCTCTTGGCGGCGGTGATCACGAGGCGCCCGTCGCCGCAGCCGAGGTCATAGACCACGTCGGCCCCCGACACGCCTGCCAGGGCGAGCATCCGGTCGACCACGTCCTGGGGCGTCGGGACGTAGGGCGCGAGGCTCTGGGCGCCGCTCACCTGCTGGGCGGCAACCGGGGCGGCGAACGGCAGCCGTCCACGGTCGAGGGTCGGGACGAAGCCGAGGCTCAACGCGAGGACGAGCAAAGGGGTGACCGGGCGGTGGGGCATCGAGGTGCCTCCTGGGGCAATGTCTCCTAACTATACGTCAGATACGGACCTACGGCTGCGGCCCACGTCCGGAGCGCCTTGCATGGTCCGCCGCCGGGCGACCTCGTGGCGGGTGCCCGAGCGGCCCGACCGGGCAGGAAGCGGGGTTCGAGGGGCGAAAAGCGGGTCGAAATGGCCAAAAAGGCGGTATAATGAGAGGGTTGCTCGTCGTTCGTCACACCTGGCCTGTGCCACTGGCACTCCTTTAACCTCGGGGGACACGTGACATTCCAAGTCGGTGAAAAGGTCATCTACCCAAATCACGGACTCGGCGTCGTCGAGCGGATTGAGACGAAGACCATCCTCGGAACCACTTGCGGGTTCTACCTGCTCCGGATGGCGTCCAATGACACGACCGTGCTCGTGCCGGTCGACAACGCGGACGGCGTCGGGTTGCGGCGCGCGGTCGGATTCAACGAAGTCGACGGGCTCTTTACCCGGCTCGGCGACGGCAAGATCGACAACCACCAGAACTGGAAAGGCCGCTTCAAGGACAACTCTGACAAGATGCGTACCGGCTCGCTCTACGACGTGGTCGATGTGCTCAAGAGCCTGACCCACCTGAGCAAGTCGAAGAGCCTCTCGTTCCGCGAGAAGCGGATGCTCGACCGGGCCCGCTTCCTCGTCGTGTCTGAGATCTCTGAGGTGACAGCCGAACCGCTCATCACCATCGAGGACAGGGTCAGCCGCGCGCTCGAGCGATGCCTCACGATGAAGGCCAAGGCAGCGGCCCGCGCCGCGGCGCCGTCCAACGGGAAGAATGGAAAGAACGGGAAGAACGGCAAGGCGGTGGCCATCGTCGCTCCCCGACGCGCGGTGAAGGCCTCGTAGCCAACTACTGCCTGCGACCTACCAGCCCGGGCCGCACACGCCCGGGCTTTTTTGTGCCCGCACGCCTCCGCGGATAGCCGTCAGCCGCTCAGCTGCGATACCATCGCGCACACATGTTCTGGCTGGTCAGACGGGTCGTGGCGTGGATTCGCACGCTGGCCGCGCTTGTGCTCGTGTCTGGCTACACCCTGATCGTCGGCCCGCCGGGCATCGCGCTCGCGCTTGCGCTCAACAAGCCGATGATCCTCTACCAGGCGGCGGTCTACGGTGTGTTCCTCGGGCTCTCTGTCACGGGCCTTCGGTACCGCGTCGAGGGCGACGGCGACCTGTTGACCGACCGGGCGGCGATCTACTGCGTCAACCACTCGAGCAACGTCGAGCCCCCGATCATCTACGTGGTGCTGCGGCGGCTGTTTCCCCACCTGCAGGTCATCTACAAACAAGAGCTGCGCCGCATGCCGATCCTGCCCCGGTGCTGGGATATCGGGGGATTCGTGCCCATCGATCGCAAGAACCGCGAGCAGAGCGACCAGGCGATCGAGCAGGCGGCGCGCAACATCCGGTCGGGGAAGTCGTTCCTCGTCTTTCCCGAGGGAACGAGGAGTCGGACCGGGGAACTGCTCCCGTTCAAGAAGGGGGCGTTCATCCTCGCCATCAAGGCGCAGGCCCCCGTCGTCCCCGTCGCCATCGTCGGGGCGAGCCAGGCGATGCGAAAGGGGAGTCCCGTGATCTGGCCGGCGACCTTGCGCGTGCGGATTGGCCGCCCTGTCGAGACCGCGGGCCTCACGCTCGACGACCGGGAGCGCCTGTCGAACGAGGTCCGGGAGCGGATTGCGTCGATGCTCGCGGCGGGCCCGTGCGCGTGACGCACTCCGGCGGGGCCTGAAAGGAGGCGTTG
This sequence comes from Acidobacteriota bacterium, assembly GCA_017860085.1. Lineage (GTDB taxonomy): Bacteria > Acidobacteriota > Vicinamibacteria > Vicinamibacterales > JAFNAJ01 > JAFNAJ01. Next base: position 4,069 of record JAFNAJ010000153.1, read on the forward strand.
GGACCATGATGCCGCGCATGCTTGCGATCGTTTTCGCGTTCGTCGTGGCTCCAGCCTCGCCACAGCGAGCCGTTGAGCGGGATGTCGTGGTGTCGATCACCGAGGCCGAGCTCAGGGGAGGCGTCGTCACGGAGATCACGTGGGACGGAGGCGTCCTCGTGCTCCAAGGGGTGTTCGTTGCACCCGGCGGCGAGCTGAAAGCCGATTACCTGGTGGTTCCGGCCGAGGGTGTCGAGCTGAGGCACCTGACGGTCCAGCCGCAAGCGTCTCTCGAGTATTGGAGTCTCAAGTCCAGCCGTCTGAGTCCCACGGGCCTTGGACGGATCGAGTCGACCAGCGACTCGAAGCTGCCGATGTACGGCGTGGGCACCCTCGAGCAGCGGGTGCGTGACGCGCAGGACATGGGAGGGGTCCAGACCCGCCACCTGCTCCGTCTCGGCTCGACCGTGCTCCACGACCGTACCGCCGAGGTCCCTCCGTACGATGGAGAGACGTATTCCTGGTCGCCGGCAGAGCTGAACCGCCTGGCATACGTCGACGGGAAAGGCGACCTGTGGGTGGCAATGGCCGACGGGTCGAGACCGCAGCGACTGCTCCGCGGCGACTTCACCTTGCCGGCCTGGTCGACCGACGGGCGTGCGGTTGCGGTTGCCGAGCGGAAGGAAGGCGGCAAGCGCTGGGACATCGTGCTCGTCCACCTGCCCGAGGAGTTCCGGCAGCCTGCACGCTGAACAAACGGGCGGGCGGCTACCCGCCGACCGTGAACGTCAGCACAAAGGGCACGAGCGCGGCGCCGTCGAGGGCCCTGATGCCCTCCAGCAGCTCGACCTTGACGACGCGAAACCGGGCGAGAGGCTCGGCGAACCGCAGCTCGAGTACTCGGTTGCCGGGCGCGTACGCTGTGGTGACCGTGAGGGCCGGCGGCTGCGCCTCCCCGCGCTCGACCGACTCCTCGACCACGTAGCTCACCTGCACCTGGCCCCTGATGGACTCTGGGACGATGTCGCGGGAGAACTGGATTCGCACGCGCACGTCGGGCGAGACGTCACTTTCTCTGGCCGTCGGCGTGCTGAACACCACCTCGGGGCGCGGGCCCACGGTGGGCACGATGGCCGCGGGCTCGGCCGTCGCATCTGCCGCTGGTTCGGCGGCCAGTGCCACCGACGCGCCCTGGATGACGGCCACGCCCCGGCTGACCCGCGCGGTCCCCGAGACCTCGAGCCACCGACCCGTGTCGACGCGCGCCGATGGGTTCAGGCGGAAGCCATCGCCTCGTGGGCGCAGACCCACAACCCACACGGCCGCTTCGGCCGACTGCAGCACGAAGTAGTCGCGCTCTCCCGCTGGCGCGTCGGGGAGATCCCCATACAGGTTGAGTCCTCGAAATCGGCCGGTGACGGTCACACGCTGACCGGTGTATCGCTCGGGGTCGAGCGCCAAGGTCCTTATGGACGGCGCAGCCAGGGGCTCGGCTGGACCGATTCGCTCGGCGGCGATCAGGGTGAGTTCTCCGACGCCGGGCCAGCTCCGACCCGTCAGTCGTGTCCAGACCTCGGAGATGTCCACCTCGCGGAGCCGCGGGTCATCGGGTTCGAGGCGTCCGACATCGAAGAAACGCCCGAGGACTTCGACTTCGCCCGACGACGGCGTGGCCGTCGCGGCGACGGGTCCTGCCACGATGACCTCGTGCTCGCCTGCCCGAAGGCGAGGGGCCTCTCGTCCAGGTACCAGTTCGCCGCGGACGCGCACGGTCTGCGCGTGGAAGAACACCGGGTAGCTGGCGAGGGCTGCCACCGTAGTGGCTCGCCGACCGGTACCTGCCGGCGGTCGCTGCCCCTGGGTCGCCGTGGCGGCTCCCACGAGCAGCGCCGCGGCGGCGCCAGCGAGTACGCGGCGAGACACGTCCGACATTGCCAGACCAGCTTACCGCAGGGCCGTGCGTGGTAACATGCCCGGCGCTATGGCTACCAGCCCATCCCCTAAGCCCACGGGCGACGACACTCGCTCCGTCTTCAAGCCCTTCGTGCCGGCAGGCACCACGTTGCCGGAGTTCACCATCAGGGCCCTGATTCTCGGGCTCCTGATGAGCGTCATCCTTGGCGCGGCCAACGCCTACCTCGGCCTCCGCGCCGGCATGACGATCGCGGCCACGTACCCGGCTGCGGTGATCAGCATGGCCGTGCTGCGTCTCTTCCGGGGCAACATCCTCGAGGAGAACTTCGCACGAACGGTCGGGTCCATCGGTGAGTCGGTCGCGGCCGGGGCGATCTTCACGCTGCCGGCGTTCGTCATCCTGCACCTGTGGACCTTTGACACGATGAAGGACTACCTCACCGCCACCGCACTGATGGTGGTCGGCGGGATCCTCGGCATCATGTTCGTCACGGTGCTGCGGCGGGTCATGGTCGAGGACCGCGAGCTGCCGTTCCCCGAGTCGGTGGCGGC
>JAFNAJ010000154.1 GCA_017860085.1 Acidobacteriota bacterium
TCGAGTCTGGCGCCCCTTGGCGGTCCCGGCCTGCGCCTGGTCCCGCGGGAACGACCTGCGCCGGTCCCACTCACCGAGATGGAGGCTCCACAGTGCGCATGACAGCCCAGAAGTCCAATCTCGCCGACCGAGATCGATTGGTCATCGACCACGTCGGACTCGTGAAGGCATTGGCCCATCGGCTGGCCCAGCGCCTGCCCTCGCAGGTGGAGATGAGCGACCTCGTGAGTGTCGGGGTCCTCGGGCTGATTGACGCCGCGGGGCGGTATCGTCCCTCGATGGGCGTCCCCTTTGACGCGTTTGCCAGGCGGCGCGTGCAAGGCGCCATGCTGGACGCCTTGCGGGATCTCGACTGGGCGCCTCGATCGCTGCGCCGCATGCGGCGCGATCTCGACGCGACCATCGCCCGCCTCAGGCACGACCTGGCCCGCGAGCCCGACGAGCGGGAGATCGCGTCGGCGATGCAGCTGTCGGAAGAGGAGTACACGCGCCTGCTCGACCAGGTGAGAACGCTGGAGGTGGGCGCCATCCGACAGCTCGATGCCACGACCGAGGACGGCACTCCGCTGCTGGAGCTCTGCATGGAGCCCGACGACGGGCCGGAGGTGCAGTTGCAGCGGTCGGAACTTCGGCAGTTGCTGGCCCGCGCCCTCCTCGAGCTGCCCGAGCGCGAGCGTCAGATTCTCGCCATGTACTACGAGGAGGAGATGACGATGGCCGAGATCGGCGAGGTCATCGGGGTCTGCGAGTCCCGGGTGTCTCAGCTGCGGTCGCTGGCGATCTCACGTCTGCGGGCCAGCATGCGGACGGCCCTCGGCCGGCCGGAGAGCCACGCATGAGCAAGATCCTCACGCAAGAGGAACTCGACGCCCTGTTGCGGTCAGCGGCCGAGATCGAGCGGTCGACGCGCAAGGCCGGCGCCCCGGGCGCTGATCTCGCGATGCGCTACAACTTCCGGCGTCCAGACCGCGTCTCGAAGGAGCAGATTCGCTCGCTGCAGTTCCTGCACGATCGGTTCGCGCGCAACGTGGCGACGTCGTTGGCGGCCTACCTTCGCACCGCGACCGAGGTGAGCCTCGCGTCGGCGGAGCAGTGCACCTACGCGGAGTTCCTGCGAGCGTTGCCCGATCCCACGGCCTACTACGCTCTCCACATGACGCCCGTCGACCTGACGGCGGCGTTCGAGCTGAACCCCGTCGTGGCGTTCGGGATGATTGACCGCATGCTCGGAGGCGCCGGGCATGGGGTGAGCCTGGCGCGGGCGCTGACCGAGATCGAGCAGAGCGTGATCGACGGGGCCATTCGGCTCGTGGCCGACACGATGACGGAGACCTGGCGAAGCCGCGTCGATGTGCAGTTCACGGTGAGTGCTCGTGAAACGCGGCCACAGATGCTTCAGGTGGTCAGCCCCAATGAGATCGTCGTCCACCTCGCCTTCGACACGAAGGTCGGCGACGCCAAGGGCATGTTGAACTTCTGTGTGCCGGCATCGGCCCTCGAGACGCTGGGCACGAGTTTCGTGACCAGCAAGGACCGCTCGCGCCAGGAGCCGTCCGCCGGTGATCGCCGGCACATTCTCGCGAACCTCTCGCGCGTACGGCTGCCGATTTCGGCGGTGCTCGAAACGTCGCTGCCCGCCGGCGAACTCCTGTCGCTCAAACCCGGCGACGTGTTGTCGCTTGGGCACAGCGTGCGCGAGGCGGTGGACCTGTACGTGCGAGGCGCCGCGAAATTCAAGGGCCGCCTGGTCGTGCACGACGGGATGAGCGGGGTGCTCGTCGGTCGTGACCAGACCGTGGCGACCGGAGGTGTGGCGTAGATGTCTGGCCAAATGACGTCGCACGCGGATGAGTCGTCACGCACGCTGGCCGTCAGCCTGGCGGAGACGCTGTCCAGCCTGTGCGGGAGCCAGTTGGTGCCTGAAGAGGGCGCCCCGATCGGAGATGTCGACTGGCTGCTCGAGGCGACCAGCAGCGCCACGCCGCCGAGCAGGGTTCTCGTGGGCTTGTCCGCAGCAGACGCCGCTGCGATTGCCGAGCGTGTGCGAGGTGCCGTGGTCCCGTTCGACCAGGTGGGCGCGGTGCTGGCGCAGGTCTGGTCGGGGTGCCTGGAGCGGTGGGGTGACGGGCGGGCCACATGGGTTGGGGCGGTCGCGCCGGTCGAGCGTCCGCTCGAGACCTGGACGGCGACGTATCGACTCGAAGGTCCGGAGGGTTTCGGGGTGACAGCCATGGTCAAGGGGGAGTGCGGTCAGCCGGAACCCGCCGGCTTGGAACGGTCGGCATCGCCGCAACTCGCGCGGCAGGCACTGCCGGCGAACCTTGACGTCATTCTGGACATCGACCTGCCGCTGGCCGTGAGGTTCGGTGGCACTGACATGACGATCGACGCCTTGGCGAGGCTCGGCCCGGGCGCGCTGATCGACCTCGGGCGGTCACCCGACGACCCGGTCGACGTGCTCGTCAACGGCCGAATGGTCGCGCGAGGCGAGGTCGTGGTGATCGGCGGGAACTACGGCGTGCGGGTGACGGAAGTCGTGAGCGCGGCCGACCGGCTCCGCTCGATCGGGATGTGAGGAGCATCGACATGTATCACTACCACTGGGCGTGGACGAACGTGGTGAACGAACTGTCGTGGCCGGCCGTGGTCATTGCCACGCTGGCGACGCTGGCGCTGGTGCAGGCGGCCGTGCTGGTTCACTTGACGAGGCTCTCGCGCCGTGCCGTGCGATCCGACGATCGCTTGGACCGCCTCAACGAGGTCATCACGCTCCTCACCGAGACCAGCGAGTCGGGGTTCAGGGCCGTGGCGGCAGAGGTCGAGCGGCTCTCGATGACCGGCCCGGCGCGGCGGGCCTCGAAGGCCACGACGTCGCGCATGGCACGGTCTGCGCGCCAGGGGCGGGTCGTCGCCGACATCGCCGCCGACGAGCAGGTGTCGCAGGGCGAAGTTCGACTCAGGCTGCACTTGTCGGATCCCGCCTTGCTCGAACAGGTCGAGGGCGAAGCTGCGCGCGCCTGAGCGGCGCGAGACTGGCTGGCAGACCATGGCTGGAGGCACCTACACGGCGTTGAGCGGCCTGCGGGCGCGCATCGAGCAACTGGATCGCCTTGCCGCCGACATTGCCAATGTCGGCACGGCCGGCTACAAGTCGGAGCGGACCACGACCGTCGCGACCGAACGGCCGGACTTTGGCCAGGCGCTCGAAACGGCCATCGACGTCGCTGCCGGTCCGGGACGAGTGGACTTCCGGAGCGGCCTGCTGGCGCCGACCGGGCGCGACCTCGACTTCGCGATCGAAGGCGGCGGCTTCTTCGAGATCCAGACGCCCGCAGGCATCCGCTACACGCGCAACGGTCAGTTCGAGGTGAAGTCCGACGGAACGCTGGTCACGCGCGACGGGATGCCGGTCCTGGGCGTCGAGCGCCAGGGGCAAGCCCAGGCTGACCGGGCACTGCGGCTGCGAAAGGGGCCCGTCACGGTGGAGTCCGACGGCACGGTTCGCGCCGACGGCGTCGTGGCCGGTCGGGTCAGCCTGGTCGACTTCAGCGACCCGACGAAGCTCGTGCGAGAGGAGGCGGGACGCTTCCGTGCGGCGGCTGGCGCGACGCCGAAGGCGACGGAGCAGTCGACGGTGCGCGGTGGCGCCATCGAGCAGTCGAACGTGTCGCTGGTCGAACGCATCGCACACATGACCGAGGTGTCCCGCAGCTTCCAGGCGCTGCAGCGGGGGCTCTCGGTGATGCTCAACGACATCGACGGGCGAGCCATCAACGAGTTCGGCAAGCGGTAGGCCCTCTCCCCCGCAGTCGGGCAATCGGCCGGCCGTCGGGAATCTTGAGCGAGCGGACACCGGAGCAGAGCGAAGGAAGGCAGCAATGATTCGAGCGCTTTACACCGCGGCAAGCGGCATGCAGGCCCAGCAGACGAACATCGACAACGTCGCGCACAACCTGTCGAACGTCAACACGGCGGGCTTCAAGAAGAGCCGCGTGGAGTTCGAGGACCTGGTCTACCAGCAGGAGAAGGTCGCTGGCAGCTCCACCTCGACGACCAACGAGGCGCCGATTGGGCTCGAGATGGGATTGGGCACCAAGCCCATTGCCACGGCTCGCGATTTCCGGACGGGCAACCTCCGCTCGACGGGGGCGCCGCTCGATTTCGCCATCGAGGGCCAGGGCTTCTTCCAGATCACCTTGCCCGACGGGCAGACGGCCTACAGCCGGGCAGGAGCCTTCCACCTCAACGCCGACGGCGGCGTCGTGACAGCAGATGGGTATGCCGTCGAGCCGGCGATCACGATTCCGCCCAACGCGACGAGCATCACATTGTCGAAAGACGGCATCGTATCCGTGGCGGTGTCGGGGGAGTCGGCTCCTCAGCAGGTTGGCACGATCGAGTTGGCGACGTTCCAGAACGCCGCCGGGCTGCAAGCGATGGGTGGGAACCTCTTCCTGGTCACGACGGCGTCAGGTGAGCCCACCACGGCCCAGCCGGGCCAGGAAGGCACGGGGTTCATCGTGCAGGGGTTTCTCGAGGAATCGAACGTGAGTGTGGTCGAGGAGATGGTCAACATGATCCTCGGCCAGCGCGCGTACGAGGCCAATTCTCGCGTGGTGAAGACCGCCGATGAGATGCTGGCTGAAATCAACAACCTGGCGCGCTAGCCGCGTCCTGGTTGCGACGATGGCGCTGGTGCTGCCGACGACGGCGCCGGACGCAGCGGCGTCTGGAGATCCGCTCGTGACGTCCGCCATCGTTCGTGCCGTGCAGCTCCGCATGGGTGCCGACGTGGACGTGTCCGTCACACGCCTGCAGGTGCTGGGACTCCCGCGCGACGAAGGACCCCTGCAGGCCGTTCCCGAGCCCGGCGCGATGGTGGGCGGACCCATGCGCTTCGCGCTGCGTCTCCGTCGGCCGGGATCAGAGGCCGTGCGGCTCGGCCGGGCCGACGCCATCGTCACCGCGCGCGTCCTCCACGCGCGCGCGCGTCAGGACATCGCGAGGGGCACGGTGATCACCGAGGCGGACATCGAGATGGTGATTGATGAAGTGGGGCGCGTGCCCCTCAAGCCGGTGCCTCGGGTGATCCCGGGGATGCGGGCCCTGAGAGACATCCGAGGTGGCGACATGCTGGTGGCCAGGATGTTCACGGCGCTCGCCCTGGTGAAGGCCGGTGACGAGGTGGTGACCCGCGCCTCGGTTGGTGGGGTCGAGGTGACAGGCCGCGCCATCGCCGCCCAGAACGGCCAGTTCGGGCGGATCATCCGCGTGGTCAATCCCGACAGCGGCAAGCGGCTGCGCGGGCGCGTGATCGGGGAGCGCGAAGTCGAGGTGTTCCATGAATCGTGAGTGGTGCCGCAGCGCGGCCTTCAGTGCGGTCCTCGTCGTCACGGCGGTGTCGGTCGGCGCAGAGGACAAACCACCGAAGCGCAGTGACAACTACGATGAGCTCTACACCCGCTACCTGGTCGCGGCCCGGGACATGGCACGGGCCGACGCCCCAACCAGGCCCTCCTTCGACTGGATGGCCGGCCTCGGGCTCGACTCGCGAGCCAGGGGCCTCAACGACATCGTCACGGTGCGCGTCGTCGAGAGCATCGTCGGCACGGGCAGCGCCGATTCGGCGCTCGACAAGAAGAGCTCCGGCAGCGCGTCGGTCGTCAAGTACTTCGGCCTCGAGGAGCTCTTCCCGGACGACTACGACCCGACCAACATGGTCGACATCTCGAGCGACACGAAGTTCAAGGGCGGCGGTACCACCACCCGGTCGGGGGAATTGTCGGCGGTGATGACGGCCCGGGTGGTCGAGGTGCTGCCGAACGGCGACCTCGTACTCGAGGGTGCACGTGAGATCGACATCAACGGCGATCGACAGATCGTCGTGCTGACGGGTGTGGTGAGGCCAACCGACATCAACAAGAACAACGTGGTGCTGTCCACCCAGATTGGACAGCTCAGCATCCGCTACTTCGGCCGTGGCCTCATCAAGGACAACCTGAAGCCGGGCTGGCTCGTGCGAGTGCTGAACAAGATCTTCTGACGGGAGCTCATCATGCGTGTGCGAATCCTCGCGTGCCTGCTCGTCGTTGGCGGTGTCGGCGTCGCCAGCCTCGGGGCCTCGGGCACCGGCACGGTACGGGTCAAGGACGTGGCGTCGCTGCAGGGCGTCCAGCCCATTCCCCTCATCGGCTACGGGCTCGTCGTCGGGCTCAACAAGACGGGCGACCGCAGGCAGACGCTCTTCTCGGCGCAGACCCTCGCGAACATGCTCGAGAAGTTCGGCGTCATCGTGCCTGGCGAGCGGATCAAGGTCGAGAACGTCGCCGCCGTGCTCGTGACCGCCGAACTGCCGGCGTTCTCACGCGTCGGCGCCCGTATCGACGTCACCGTGTCGTCGGTCGGCGACGCGAGGAGCCTGCAGGGTGGGACGCACAGCAGGCCGTGTGCCTGGAGGCGGGCTCGTCCAGGCGTCGCAGCGCGCGTCCCTTCCGTCGACCGAGCACCTGCTGCTGGCCCTCAGCCAGCCCGACTTCGTCACGGCGCGCCGACTGGCAGACGTCATCAACGAGGAACTGCAGGCCACGGCGGCCTGGTCGGTCGACTCGGCCAGCGTCGCGGTGAAGATCCCGGCGGAGTACGCCAACTCGGTCGCCGATCTCATGGCGCGTCTCGAGCCCTTGGCCCTCGACATCGACACGCCAGCGCGCGTCGTCGTCAACGAGCGCACCGGCACCGTCGTGGTGGGCGCCGGCGTCCGGTTGAGCGCGGCCGCCGTCGCGCACGGCAACCTGTCGGTTCGGATCAGCACCCGCTACAACGTGTCGCAACCCGCTCCGTTCAGCGAACGCGGCCAGACGGTGGTCGTGCCCGAGCAGCAGGTCGACGTCGAGGAGAGCGACGCGCGTCTCGTCGAGCTCGCCGAGGGGACGACGCTCGAGTCGGTCGTTCGCGCGCTGAACTCGCTCGGAGCTACGCCACGCGACATCATCGCGATCATGCAGGCGCTCAAGGCGGCCGGTGCCCTGCGCGCAGAGCTCGTCATCATCTAGGGGGTCGACCGTGACACTGAGCGACCCGCAGGGACTGCCACTCACGGGTCTGCCGCCACGCCCGGCCGATGGGCCGGGGACCGACGCGGCGCGGGCGCGCGTGGCAGAGCTCGCGCGTGAGTTCGAGTCGGTGCTCATCGCGCAGATGTTGCGGCAGATGCGCCAGTCGTTCCTCTCCGAGGAGGATCAGGACCAGGGGCTTGGGGGACAGACCCTCACGGACACCATGGACGTGGAGGTAGCCAGGGCGCTGGCGGCGCAGGGCGGCGTGGGGCTCGCATCGGTCATCGAGCGCAGCCTGGCCAGCTCCCTCGGCCGGCAGGGGGCCGACGGTGACGCTATGGGGCTGCGAGGAGCCGGTGTGCCGTCGGGGATTGTCGGGCCGTCGACACGTCCCGTGGGGCCCGTGGCCCTCCCGGCGCTGCCGGGGGTCCACCGCGGTCCGACCGTGTCCCCTGGCGTGTCTGGGGCTGGCGTTTCCGGCCCCTCTGGGGAACCCGAGGAGGTCGTCCTGACGTCTCCGCTGGGCTCAGCCGTGACATCGAGCTACGGGTGGCGGACCGACCCGTTTCACGGCCTCCAGCGGTTCCACGCGGGGGTTGATTTTAGGGCCGCGTACGGCAGGGAAGTCCCAACGGCCGCGCCAGGGCGGGTGGTGTCAGCTGGCGAGCAGGGGGGATACGGCCAGACCGTCGTGGTCGAGCACGCGGATGGACTCCAGACGCGTTACGCTCATCTTTCGGCAATTCTCGTGACGCCTGGCCAGGAACTTGCTTCAGGTGACACTGTCGGGCGGGTGGGGCAGTCGGGCCGAGCCACAGGCCCGCACCTCCATTTCGAGGTCGTGCTGAATGGTCAGCGCGTCGACCCTGCCCGCGTGGCGATGGCGCTCCCAGGAGCGCTCAAGCTCGGGGGCGCCGCTGTCGATTCTTCCTTCGACCGGGTGCCTGCGGAAGCACCAGGCGATCGGAGTGAGCCATGAAGATTGAGGGCAACCGCCCTGACCAGGTCGCGGGGTCCAACGAGGCGGCAGCGTCCCAGAACGTCGACCGCCTGCAGCTGAATCGCGGCGACCGCGCGGAGCGCGGGGGGGACAAGGGCGGCGACCGGGTCGAGCTGTCGTCGGACGCTCAGCTGATGAGCTCGGCGGTGCGCGCGGCCGAACGGTCGCCCGAAGTACGACAGGACGTCATCGAGCGGGCCCGCCAGAAGCTTGCCGCCGGTGAACTCGGTCGCGACGTGGAGAAGTTGGCCGACCGAATCATCGACAGCCTGCTGTCGCGCTGAACCTCTCGGGGCTTCCGGCCCGGCCTCACGAACGGGGACTCTCTGTGACCAACAACCTCCAAGGGCCGGTCGCCGATCTTCATCACCTGCGAAGCGTGCTGACGTCGCTCGGCGATGCCCTCGCGCAGGGCCGCCTCGACCTCGTCACCGCAGCCGAAACCAACCTCTACGCCGCGCTTCGAGCGGTACGCGGGTCATGTCACTCGGGCGTCGACCCGGCAACCGGCGCCGCATTGCGAGCGGAAGTCCTCCACGCCCAGGCCGCCCTCGATCGGTGTCGGCGGCTCGGAGCATCACTCACGGAGTT
>JAFNAJ010000155.1 GCA_017860085.1 Acidobacteriota bacterium
GGGTCATCGCTGACGCGCCTGATTCCTCAGCCCGTCCGCTCCTGGTCGCCCGGGCTGAAGCTGAGGGCGACGCCGTTCAGGCAGTAGCGCAGCCCAGTCGGGCGGGGGCCGTCCGAGAAGACGTGGCCGAGGTGTCCGCCGCAGTGCCGGCAGTGCACCTCGGTCCGTGTCATGAAGAAGCTGCGGTCGGTGGACGTGGCGATGGCACCGTCGAGCGGCGCCCAGAAGCTGGGCCAGCCGGTGCCACTCTCGAACTTCGACTGGGACGAGAACAAGGGATGGCCGCAGCCGGCGCACCGGTAGGTGCCGTGGCGGTCCTCCTTGCCGAGCGGGCTGCTGCCGGCTCGCTCGGTGCCGTGCTCGCGGAGGACGTGGAACTGCTCGGGCGTCAGCCGAGCCCGCCACTCCTCGTCCGACCTGGTCACGTCGAATCTCTTCGATTCCATGGCGTCGCTCGGGAGCAGGGTCCCATGCCCCACTCTACTGTTCCAGGCAGCCCGCAACAAGCAAAACCGAGCGAGGCCGACGGGGTCAGCGGCCCTCGCTCGAGGGCGGCACGATGCCCTTGATCCGCAGGTAGGTGACGATGTTGCCGTAGTGCTCGTAGTTGTGCCCGTTGTTGAACGCCATGACGGCGAGTCTGGGCTGCTTTCCGCCGAAGAAGTCGATCATCTCGACGGACTTCTCGGGCGTCATCTTCGCGTAGACGCCGTCGCAATACTCGAACGAGGCCTTGACGGCGGCCAGCAGGTCCGCCTTGCTCGACCTGGTCTTCTCGACGTCCTCGGTCGCCGGGCTCTTCTCGCCCGCCGCGCGGGAGCAGATCATGTAGTTTGCGTTGGCGATGTGGCCCAGCAGTCGGCCGTAGGTGCGCACCTCGGGAGTCGGCTGGAAGCTGTACTGTTCTTCGGGCATCTTCTCGGCCGACTTGATGATGTTGCCCTTGATCATGTCGTGCGTGCCCTTCAGCGCAACGGCCATCGCGTCTGTCTGGGCGCCGGCGGTTGAGGCCGCGAGCAGGGGCAACAAGGCGAGCGTGGCGCAGGCGAATCGTGTCATGTGGAACCCTCCTGACGGGTTGGTGTGAAGCGTCAAGGTTACCCGAAGACGGCGGGGGACGCGACTGGTCACCGGCCGCCTGTCGCCGCTGGGCGATGGCCGGTTAGAGATTGAAACACACCACCCGCGTCTCGGTCGTCTCCTGCATGGCAAACCGGATGCCCTCGCGCCCGATCCCGCTCAGCTTGCTCCCGCCAAACGGCATCACGTCGAGCCGGTAGTCGGTGGAGTCGTTGACGATCACCGCCCCGACGTCGAGCCGCCGCGCCGCCTCGAAGGCGTCGCGCAGTCGCTCTGTGAAGATCGCCGCGTGCAGGCCGTAGGCAACCGCGTTCGCGCGCCGGATGGCGGCGTCCAGGGACGGCACGCGGTAGAGCGACACCACGGGGCCGTACGCTTCTTCGCAGTCGAGCGCCACGCCGTCGGGCACCTGCTCGAGCACCGTGGGCGGGACGAGCGCGCCGTCCCGTGGACCGCCCACGAGCATCCTGGCCCCGCGGTCCACCGCCTCGCGCACCCAGCGTTCGACACGCGCGGCCTGTGTCTCGTCGATCATCGCGCACACGTCGGTGGTCTCGTCGGTGGAGGCGCCTGCACGCAGGGCGCCGACAGCAGCGACAAACCGATCGCGAAACGCGTCGTACACGTCCTCGTGCACCAGCAGTCGCTGCACACCGAGGCAGTTCTGGCCGGCTTGCGCGAACGCTCCAGCCACCGACGCCTCGACGGCGCGATCGAGCATCGCGTCGGGCAGCACGATGACGGGCGAGTTCGACCCGAGCTCCATCGCGAGCTTCTTGATGCCCGCGATACGCGTCAGGCGCTCGCCGGTCTCGACGCCTCCCGTGAACGTCAGGACCCGCACGCGCCGGTCGGCGGCCAGCGCCTCGCCGACCTCCCCACCTCGTCCCGTGACAACGTTGAGCCGTCCGGCAGGAAGGCCCGCGTCGACGAGGTCGCGCGCGAGTCTTAGGGCCGAGAAGGGCGTCGCGGTCGCCGGCTTCAGCACCACGGCATTGCCGGCCGCGAGCGCGGGCGCCACCTTGTGCGCCGCCATCGCCAGCGGATCGTTGAACGGCGTGATGGCCCCGACGACGCCAGCCGGCACGCGCACGTAGTAGCCCACGCGGTGCTCCGAACCGACGCGCAGGTCGAACGGGAGTGTCTCGCCCGCCATCCGTCGCGCTTCCTCCGCGGCGAGGCGGAGGATGGTCGCGGCGCGTGGCGGCTCGCGGCGGGCCTCGCGGATGGCCTTGCTTCCCTCGCGGGCAATGGTCCACGCATACTCGTCCGCGGATGCTTCGACACGGTCGGCGGCACGCGTGAGCACCGTGTACCGCGCGTGCACCGGAAACTCGTGGTCGAGCGCGGCACACGCCGCCTCTACCGCGCGGCCCACATCGTCGGCAGTCCCCGTCACAATGCGGCCGACGAGTTCCCCCGTGTACGGGTTGCGCACCTCGAGGCGCGTGTGGCGGTCGACCCACCGGCCATCGATCAGCAGGCCCCAGTCGGCCGCGGCGGCGTCACTGTTGTGCACGGACATGAGCCCCTACCTGATCCTCCACCCTTTCACTGGTCCGCCGTTGAAGAACGGGCCCGGCGTCATCACGCCGTTCTGCTTGAAGACCAGGCCGTCCTTCATCACGAACTGCACGTCGCGGAGTGCGTCGATGTTGTCGAGCGGGTTGCCCGGCACCGCGATCAGATCGGCGATCATCCCTGCTCTGATTGGTCCCCGGACCTTCTCGACCTCGGCGCACGCGAAGCCATTCGTCGTCATCGCCTTGAGAATGTCGCGCGCCGGGATGCCGGCGTCCTTCCACGTCTGCAGGAACTCGATGGCCACCTCGCCTCGTGTCTTTCCGGGCACGTAGTAGTCGGCATCGGTCGAGAACGTCAGGGCCACCTTGTTCTCCCAGGCGTTGCGCAGCCCCTTCACACTCCGGTCGTACCGCTCCTTCGTGGTGTGGCCGGTCAGGACGATCGGCGTCTCGGTCCCCGCGCGCCAGATCCCCTTCTGCGCCATCAGCTTGTGCAGCTCGTCGTCGAGAGGACCGTCGTGGGCCAGCGACCACAGGCCCGCCTCGATGGCCCGCCGCGCGCCGTCGCGCGTCTGGATGTGCCCTTCCACCTTGAGGCCCGCCTTCGCGGACTCGCTCATGAAGAGCCGCATCTCGTCCACCGTGTAGCCCCACGGCTTGCAGTCGACGCAGATCTTGATGACCTTGGCGCCGAAGAGCGCGTTCTGCCTGACGGCCTTCACCATCTCGTCGGGCGTGTCGGCGTCGAGGTACTCCGGGTAGACGATCGTGTGATCGACGGCCATCTCCGGCGTGGGCCAGAACTGGCCGCCCATCCCACCGATGATGATCCCGGAGTTGACGATGGTGGGACCTGGAATCCAGCCCTGTTCGATGGCGACACGGAGCGCGGTGTCGGCGTAGTTCCCGTTGTTGCCCATGTCACGAATCACCGTGAAGCCGGACGCCAGCATCTGCATGCCGTTGGACGCTGCCTGGATGGCCCTGAGCGGCGTCGAGTCCATCACGTAGGTGAAGTAGTAGACGTTGCTCTCGGGTTCGTCCTTGTAGGTGAGGGCCAGGTGATTGTGGGTGTCGACCAGCCCCGGCAGCACGGTGAGGCCAGAGAGGTCGATCACGGTCGCCCCCGGTGGCACGGGGAGGCCGGGGCCGACGGCCGTGATCCTCGAGCCCTCGATCAGGATGACCTGGTTGCTGCTGATGGTGCCGGTCTCTGGGTCGATCAGGCGGCCCGCCCTGATGGCCACGACCGGAGAGCCGGCCGTCGGGGCCTGCGCCTCGGCCGACACCACGGCGGCCAGGAGTATCGCAACCAGTGTGAACGCCCGCGTCAGCATGAGGACCCCCTCTCGGCGAACAGCCGGCGGCATCATACCAAGTCCCCGAGGGCGTCACGCGAACCTCGACACACCTCGTCTACGATAGGAGAGTGGGAAGGCGCCAGCAGCGAGCCCGCGAGCGGATGGCCCGCGCGAGAAAGAACAAGGTCGCGCGGATCATCGCCTGCTCGATTGCGGGCGTGCTCGTCGTCTTCGGCGTCGTCATCGGGCGTCCCGTCGCGCGAGGCATCGTCATCATCGCGATGCTGTCGACGCTGCTCGCCTACCTGATCGCCCCGGCGGTCGAGCGCCTGCGCAAGGTCGTTCGCGTCGGCCGGCCGTCGCGCCCCGTCTCGCGTGGCGCAGCGATCCTGCTGATCTATCTGCTCGTGGGTGGCGGCGGCATCGCCGCGTGGCGAACCCTTCAGCCCCGCGCGGAGCGCCAGTTGACCGCGCTCGGCGAAAGCCTGCCCCATCGGCTCGAGTTGCTGAAGATCCGTCTGCGCGGCCTCGAGGAGCGCATCAACCGGCTGGCCGACACCGAGCCCGTCCGCGGCTACGTCGCCGCCACCACCCGCGCGGCGTCCTCGTCGCTCGAGGCGCACGCCCTGAGCGTGGCCGATGAGGTGGTCGGCAGCCGGTCGCTCGTCCCGTGGCTCACGGTCGTCCCCCTCCTCGCGTGGCTGCTGGTGACGCGGTGGGACAGCTTTCGACGCACGACCGTGTCGGCGCTGCCCGAAGGGCACCTGCGGTGGCGCGGCGACGAGTTCTTCGCGCACCTCAACTACGTGCTCGCGGGCTACACGCGAGCCCAGGTGTTCTCGTGTGCGATTGTCGGTCTCGCGTGCACCCTGGGTTTCCTGCTGGTTGGCGTCCCCTATGCGCTGGCCGTGGGGCTGCTGGCAGGCGTGCTCGAGTTCTTTCCAGTGGTCGGGCCCCTGGCGGCCGCGGTCATCGCGGCGTCGCTCGTCGACGGCGATCGGCTGCTCGTGCTCGTGGCGTTCTTGATCGGCCTGCGGATGCTGCAGGACTATGTGATCTATCCCCGGCTCATCGGCCGCGGCATGCACCTGCACGCGCTGGGGGTGATCGCCGCCATCTGGGTGGGGGCGGCGGTCGGCGGCGCCGCCGGGGTGCTCGTCGCCGTCCCAGCCGCAGGCATCGCGTTCGTGGCGGTGCGGCACGTCAGAGACTACCGTGCCATTGAGCGTCTCGTGCGGGAACACGAGACCGTGAAGCGCGACCCCGAGACGCTGAACGCGGCCAGCGGCAGCGAAGGACAGGCCGGCTCGCCAGCGGACGAGGATCCGGAGCCGCCGGCAGCGGACGAGCCTACGCGCGTCGTGTGATCGCGGCCTCCAGACGCCGAACGCCGTGCAGTGCAGGCCTTCAGGCCTGCGTCGGGATCTACTGCCCCGTCGGTATCGCTTGCTTGCTCTCGGTCGTCCGGTACTTCTCGAACCAGGCCATCAGGTAGAGCTGCTGCAGCAGCTGGTGGGTCGGCCGACGCCAGCCGTGGAACTCCTCCGGCATCCGCACGAGCAGCGTGTCGGCCTTTCGCAGCATCTTGAGCGCCCGGTAGTACTCCTCGCTCTGCGAGATGGGCGTGCGAAGGTCGGCCTCGCCCGTCATCACCATCGTCGGTGTCGTCACGTTGGCCACGTGGTGCAGCGGCGAGCGCACCGCATACTCCATCGGGTCCTCCCACGGCCACTTCCGGAACTGGTGGTACCAGCTGTTGCCGTCGGTGGTGCCGACGAAGGAGTGCCAGTTGATCACCGGCCGCATCGACACCGCGGCGCGGAAACGCTCGGTGTGCCCCACGATCCACGCCGTCAGCACGCCTCCGCCGGATCCGCCGCACACGAAGAGGTTGTCCCTGTCGATCCAGCCCTTCGCGAGCGCGGCATCGACACCGGCCATCAGGTCGTCGTAGTCCTTGCCCGGGTAGCTGAACTGGATGCCGTTGACGAAGTCCTGCCCGTACCCCGTCGAGCCGCGCGGGTTGGTCCACAGCACCGCGTAGCCGTTCGCGGCGAAGTTCTGCCACGCCCAGTTCCATGCCACGCTGTACATGCTCCAGGGCCCGCCGTGGATCCAGAGGAGCAGGGGGTATTTCTTGGCCTGGTCGAAGCCCGCCGGTTTCATCAGCCACCCCTGGACCTTCAGGCCGTCGGACGAGGAAAACCACAACTCCTCGGCGTCCGAAACGGTGACCTCGTCGAGCACGTCACGGTTGACGTCGACGAGCACCTTCATGTCGGAAGGGCGTGCGATCGGGAACGTCACCAGCACGCCCGGCTCCGTGACGCTCGAGCGCACGGCGGCGGCCACGCCGGCGCGCGCCACCGACACCATCGACAGGACGTGCGCTCCCTCGGTGATCTTGCGGGGCGTGCTGCCCGGCGCCACCCCGACGAAGTAGAGGTTCTGTGCCCCGCGTTCCTGCATCGAGTAGTAGACGCCCGACCCGTCGGTGGCCCAGGTGATGTCGTC
>JAFNAJ010000156.1 GCA_017860085.1 Acidobacteriota bacterium
GGCCGCCTGCGCTACCGCGAGGACGAGTTCCTCGACGAGCGCGGCCAGGTGACGAACTTCCGCGCCCGCCTCACGCTGACCGGCGAGGCCCGGGAAGCGCAGTTCGGGTCGGTGCTGCTGTTCCGCTCACGATACCTCGCGCCGGCCACTCACTCGCGTCGGTTCTACCGCGAGTACTTCAAGCCGGCCGATGAGCGTGACGTGGAGAAGGAACGGCGCCGCTGGCTGGTGGCGTATCGGGGCGTCGAGTTCTACGTGCACCTCGACCGGTTGCTGAACCCCGCGGCCGACGGCTACTTCCTCGAGGTGAAGTCCCGCACCTGGTCGCGGCGCGACGCCGAGGACAAGGCCGCCATCATTGCCGAGTTCCTCCTGCTCTTTGGAGCCCACCCGGACGACGCGTTGAGCGACGGGTACGTCGATCTGGCTGGTCGGCGCTGATCGTTCGATCGCTGGCCGAACCGTTTCTGTGCGGCGGCTCACCCCACCACGACGACGTGGATCTCCCGTGGGCCGTGGACGCCACGGCTCAACGTGAACTCGATGTCGGCGGTGCGGCTCGGCCCCGTGATGACGACGAGGTTGCTGCCCCGACTCGCCAGCGTGGGGTCGGCCGCGAGCGCGTGAGCCAGCGACGCCACGATCCGCTCGAGGCGAATCATCACAACGTGCACGGGCGGCAGTAGCGAGGCCAGCCGACCGCGCCCGGGACCGCAACCGAGCACGACTGACCCGGTGTCAGCCAGGCCGAAGTCGGCCCCCGTGATTCCCAGTGCACAGGTACCGATCTCGGCGAGGCTGGATACGCGCTCGGGGCCCGCAAGCGCCACGTTCTGTGGCTTCTGGACGAGCCCGTCACGCTCCAGCGATGAGCTCGCCTCGCGGACCAGGTCGTCGTCACGCCACGCGAGGAACGACCGCGTGCCGTGGTCATCCGCAATCCGCTTCACGATCGCGACGGCCGCCTCGACATCCGGGGCTCGGTGGACGTGGCCGGCAAGGCTCTCGAGTTCGTGCGCGAAGCGCTCGATGAGCACGGCCGGCGCCACGGTGTCGGCCGCCTGCACGAAGCGACCCGGATGCGGTGCGGCCGCCTCGGGGAGGAAGCCCGCTGCGGAAGCCCGATCGAGGGCGGCGCGCATCCGCTCACGCTCGGTCGTGTTCATCGCGCCCTCCGGCGCTCGGCCCAGAGGGCCGAAAACGGTCGACGAGCAGGGGCAGGGAAA
Organism: Acidobacteriota bacterium; assembly: GCA_017860085.1. Classification (GTDB taxonomy): domain Bacteria; phylum Acidobacteriota; class Vicinamibacteria; order Vicinamibacterales; family JAFNAJ01; genus JAFNAJ01. The sequence continues at coordinate 1,227 of JAFNAJ010000156.1, forward strand.
TCACGGTGCGCCGTCCATCCTGACAGCGGCCACGGCAACCGTGCCATCCAGCCCTGGCGCGCGAGCGGCGCGCTGGCGACTCCAACCGCCCTGAGCGCGGCACGGTACGCGCGTGGGCGGGACGCCAGCCATGCGTGGGCCTTCACGCCGAGCCGTATCCACCCCGGGCCCAGGCCCTGTTGCACGCTGCTGGTGCGCAGCGCCACGAGCATTCGGGGGATGTCGATGCGCACCGGGCACACGTCGCGGCACGCGCCGCACAGGGTGCTCGCCTGCGGCAGGTCGGGGGCGGCGGCGAGCCCATGAAGACCCGGCGTGAGTACCGAGCCGAGCGGCCCCGGGTAGACGCTGTCGTACGTGTGGCCTCCGACCCGTTGATACACGGGACAAATGTTCAGGCAAGCGCCGCAGCGAATGCAGTAGAGGATCTCCGCGAGCTCACCGGCCAGCAGCGTGGAACGGCCGTTGTCCACCAGCACCACGTGCAACTCACGAGGGCCATCGACCTCGCCATCACGCCGAGGGCCGGTGACGATGTTCGTGTAGACCGACAGCTTCTGGCCGGTCGCGCTCCGCGCGAGCAGCCGCAGCATCACTTCGAGATCGTCGACGGTGGGCACGATCCGCTCGATGCCCATCAGCGCCACGTGGAGTGGCGGCGTGGTCGTCGTGAGTCGGCCGTTGCCCTCGTTGGTGACCGTGACAATACTGCCCGTGGATGCGACGCCGAAGTTGACGCCGCTCACACCGATGTCGGCCGCGAGGAACTCCCTGCGCAGTAACCGGCGGGCAAACGCCGTCATTGCCGGGATGTCGGCCACGTCCTGCTCGGCGGCGCCCAGTCGCTGGCGGAACAGGACGGCCACGTCTTCGCGCGTCCAGTGAACAATCGGCGTGATGATGTGCGACGGTCGATCGCGGGCCAGCTGCACGATGAACTCGCCGAGGTCGGTCTCGACGACCCTGATGCCCGCCTGCTCGAGCGCGTGGTTCAGCTCGATCTCCTCGCTCAGCATCGACTTCGACTTGACGACGAGCCTGGCGGCGCGACGGGTCGCGATCTCGACCACGACGGCCACCGCGTCGGCGGCCGTCGTGGCCCAGTGCACCGTCCCGCCGAGGGCCTCGACCTGGACTGCGAACTGATCGAGGTAGCGACCGAGGTGCCGCAGCGTGTGGGCCCGGACGCGTCGGGCGTGGTCGCGCAGGGCGTCAGCGTCCGGGAGCTCGGCTAACGCGGCCGCACGCCCTGCTTGCAGGCGCCCGGTCGTGAACCGAAGCGCCTCGCCGAGCTTGGCATCGGCGGCGGCTGCCGCTGCGCGTCGGTCGAAGGCGGGTGCCTGGCTCACGGCTCAGCCCCGAGCACGTCCGCGAGGTGAACGACCCGCACACGACTGCCGCGCCGCCTCAGGCCGCCGGCAATATGCAGTCCACAGCTCAGGTCGGTGACGACGATCGTGTCGGCGCCAGACGCTTCGATCGCGTCGAGCTTCCGCTGGAGCATGGCGCCCGAGACGCCCGGCATCTTGACCGCGAACAATCCCCCGAATCCGCAGCAGACGTCGGCCTCGGACAGGGGAACCCGCGTGAGTCCGTCGACACCGTCGAGCAGCTGCTCGGGCTGGCGACGGACACCGAGACCCCGCAGGCCGTGGCACGACGCGTGATAGGCCACGTGCCCGGTCCCACGGGCGTCGACGACCTCGAGGCCGAGCACGTCGACCAGGAACTGGCTCAACTCGTAGCATCGCGAGGCCAGCTGCCTCGCGCGCTCGGCGTACCGCGCGTCGTCGGCAAGCAGCCGCGGATACTGGTGAACGATCATGTCCGTGCACGAGCCGGACGGCACGATCACAGGGGCATCGTCCACCGTGAGCAGGTCGACGGTCCGACGCGCCAGTGCAGCCGCCTCCATCGCGAACCCGCCATTCAGTTGCGGTTGCCCGCAGCACGTCAGGCCGTCCGGGCATTCGACCTCGAGGCCGAGACGCTCGAGCAGATCGACCACGGCAAGCCCCGTCCTCGGCGCAAACGCGTCGACGAGGCAGGTGACGAAAAGCTGCACGCGGGTGATCCGTGACATGACGCGGCGGGCGGAGGGGGCGAAGGACGCGGACGCCGTCGTGCGCGTTGTAGCACGGTGGCCGAGCGTTGCCAACCAGGGCTGGAAACGCCGCCCGACTTCCTTGACACCCTTGCCGCGGCGCGGTATCATCCGTCTGGAATTGCCGCAGTGCGGCAATTCGTGGGCATCCTGCGGTCAGGAGCAGCAACGTGATCAGGCTCATCAAGCGCTACGGCAGCCGCAAGCTGTACGACACGGAGGAGAGCCGCTACGTCTCGCTCGAGGAGATTGGCGACTGGGTCCGTGGGGGTCAGCACGTGCAGGTGCTCGACAATCAGACGGGGGAAGACGTCACCGCCAACACCCTCACGCAGGTGATGCTCGACGAGGGGAAGCGCGGCTCGTCTGCGATTTCGAGCGACTTCCTGCATGACCTGATTCGCCGCGGCGAGCACGTGGTCTCGTCGGGGGTCCAGTCGCTGCAGCAGGGGATGGACATGCTGTTGCAGGCGGGCGTCGACCGCGTCCCGCCCCTTCGCCAGCTGCGCGACGAGACCGAGGACCTGCGCAAACGCCTCGAGACCCTCGAAGCCATGATTGAGGATCTCGAGGGGCGCGAGGCCGGCGAGGCGTCGCGGTTCTCCCCCGACGGGAAGAGTGAGCATGCGGCCAAGGTGACGGCGCGCGAGTCTGCGAAGTCGGCCGCCGCGCGCGCGGCCAGCCGGAAGAGGAAAGGGGTATGACGATGACGATGGTGCAACAGTTCGAGACGATGGCGCGGACGGTCACGCACGACGTGACGAGCGCCGGCCGCCAGCTGTGGTTTGCCGGCCTCGGCGCGGTCGGGATGGCGGGGACGACCTCCACGGCGCTCTTCGACATGCTGGTCGAGGAGGGGAAGCGGTACCAGCACCGGGAGATGAAGCGGGTCGACAAGGTGATCGGCCAGGCGACGACCTCATTCGAGGGCATGCAGAAGATGCTCGAGGACAACGTCCAGGCGACGACCAAGTTGGCGCTCAACAAGCTGGGCATGCCGACGCGCAGGGACGTGGCTGAGCTGTCGCGGCGCGTCGAGTTGCTGACGACCAAGCTGCATCAGGTGAGCGCGCCAAGGGCGCGGAGGCGCTGACGTGGCTACCGTGACCAAGGAACTGGCAGACGTGCCGGCCGACGTGCTGGAGGCGGCGCAGAAGGTCTGGTTCGCAGGGCTCGGGGCGCTCGCGATGGCCCAGGACGAGGGTGGGAAGTTCTTCTCGCTGCTCGTGGAGCGGGGCCAGGAGATCGAGAAGGCTGGCGAGGCGTCGGTGGCCGCGATGCGGAAGCAGGCGACCTCGACGCCGGTCGACGTCTGGAGGAAGGTGCAGGCGCTCGTCGACGCGCAGGTCACCGGGGCGCTCCACCGCCTCGATGTCCCGACGCAAGGCGAGCTGGCGGCCCTGACGAAGAAGATCGAGCATCTCACCGCCAGCATCGAAGGGTTGAAGTCCCGGCGCTAGCGCCTGTGCGCTTCGGCTCACGGGCACCCACATGCTGACGAGCGGCGCGCAGAACCACTCGCACCGGGTGGGCTTGGCCCTGGCCGGTGGCGGTCCGGAGGGCGCGGTCTACGAGATCGGCGTCCTCCGGGCGCTCGACGAGGCGTGCGACGGGGTGGACTTCACCACGCTCCCCGTGTACGTCGGCGTGAGCGCCGGCGCGTTCATCGCGTCCAACCTCGCCAACGGCATCACCACCGCGCAGAACGTCCGAGCGATCGTCAAGCACGAGCCGGGCGAGCACCCGTTCGTGCCGCAGACGTTTTTCACGCCTGCCGTTGGCGAGTGGCTCCGACGCACGCTCATGACGCCAGCCCTGCTGGTGGAAGCGATGTGGGAGTACGTCCGCCAGCCTCAGGACCTCACGCTGCTCGAATCGCTGCTGCGGCTGTCGCGGGCGCTGCCCGTCGGGCTGTTCGACAACCGGCCGATCCGCGACTACCTGCACAAGATCTACACGATGCACGGCCGCACCGACGACTTCCGGAAACTGAAGTCGCGCGTCTACATCGTCGCGACCGAGCTCGACTCGGGTCGCGCGGTGCGATTCGGTGACGCGGGCTACGATCACATTCCCATCTCGACCGCCGTGCAGGCCAGCTCGGCGCTGCCCGGGCTCTATCCGCCGGTGGAGATCGAGGGGCGGCACTACGTCGACGGCGTGCTGCTCAAGACGCTGCACGCGTCCGTCGCCTTGGAAGCCGGGGCGCAACTCGTGCTGTGCGTGAACCCGATCGTCCCGGTCGACACGCTGCGGGCCGACGAAGCGGCGAGGGTGCCGCGGACCCTGACGGAATTCGGCCTGCCGACCGTGCTGTCGCAGACGTTCCGCACGCTGATCCACTCGCGGCTCACGGTCGGTATGAAAGCCTACAAGCCGCGGTACCCCGGGCAGGACACGATCATGTTCGAGCCGCAGCCCGACGACTACCGGATGTTCTTCACGAACATCTTCAGTTTCTCGTCGCGCAAGGAGCTGTGCGAGTACGCCTACCGGGCCACGCGCCGCGACCTGTTGCGGCGGTACGCCGAGATCGCGCCCATCCTGAAGCGGCACGGGATCCGGCTGCGTCGAGACGTTCTCATGGATCCACGGCGTGACCTGTGGGCCGGCGTCGGGCTGAAGGGCGGCGATCGACGCGACCGCGTGGCCGGCGACCTGCCGATGGCGACCACACTCGACCGTGCGCTGGAGTCGCTCGACGCCTGGGTCGTCGTGGAGCAGGCCCATCGCGAACAACGAGGCATGGAGCGGGCAGCGGCCAGGCGGACGCCGGCGCGAGCCGGTGCGTCAAGGCGATCCCCTGCGCGACGGGTCGGGGCGCCGACCCGCTAGCGGTTCCGCCCGTACGGTCTGCCTTGCGGCGCAGCCGGGCAGGAGCGTGACATGAGCACAACAGCAACGCCGGACGTTCGCGCGACGCTCACGACCACGCTCGACCCGGTGGTGGCCCGGGTCGCAGCACGCAAGGACGCCTGGGTTCGGGAGGACGTCCCGGCTCGAATCGCCTACCTGGAGGCGTGCAAGCAGGGGCTGCTGGACATTGCCGACGAGTGGGTGCGTGCCGGCTGCCACGCCAAGGGCATCGCCTACCTGGAGGCGTGCAAGCAGGGGCTGCTGGACATCGCCGACGAGTGGGTGCGTGCCGGCTGCCACGCCAAGGGCATCGACCCCGCCTCGCCGCGGGCGGGGGAGGAGTGGTTCAGCGGGCCGATGGCGACCGTCCGGCACGTTCGCCTGATGGTCAACTCCCTGAGAGCCAACGGGCAGCCCAAGCCCTTGCACCTGAAGCAGCGGGCGAACGGCCAGTGGGTTGCCCACGTGTTCCCGCCCTCGCTGCTCAAGCGCATCGTCTACTCGGACATGACGGTCGAAGTGTGGATGCAGCCTGGCAAGCCGCCCAGCCAGGGGCGCATCTATCGGGACAAGGCCGAAGGCGTGACACGCCCGGGTCGTGTCTGCCTGGTGCTCGGCGCCGGCAACCAGTCGTCGATCGGACCGCTCGACGTCGTCTACAAGCTGTTCGCCGAAGACGAAGTGGTGGTGCTGAAGCTGAACCCGGTGAACGAGTATCTGGCACCGCTGTTTCGACGCGCGTTCCGCAGCCTCATCGATGCCGGATACCTCGACATCGTGCAGGGCGGTGTCGACGTCGGGAAGTACCTGTGCGACCATCCCGACATCCACAGCATCCACCTGACGGGCTCGGAAACCACCCACGACGCGATCGTGTGGGGCGAGACCGCAGAGGAGCAGGAGCAGCGCAAGGCCACGGGCCGGCCCCGTATCGACAAGACGGTGACGTCAGAACTGGGGTGCGTCACCCCCGTGCTCGTCGTGCCCGGCCGGTGGTCGCGAGGCGACCTCAAGTTCCAGGCGCGGAACGTCGCCAGCATGGTCGCTCACAACGCCAGCTTCAACTGCAACGCCGCCAAGGCGCTCGTCCTTGCCCGCGGCTGGGACCAGCGCGAGGCGTTCCTCGAGGAACTCCATACGGTGTTCGCGCGCCTGCCTGCGCGGCGGGCGTACTATCCCGGCGCCGAGGAGCGCTACCAGCGGTTCCGCGAACACTACCCGAACGCACGCGTGCTCGGGCCGACGGGCCCACACGTGGTGCCGTGGACGGTCCTGCCCAACGTGCCTCCCAATGCGGGTGAGTATGCGCTCACGCGGGAGGCGTTCTGTGCGGTGCTGGCGGAGACGAGCCTCGACGTGGACGATGCGGAGACGTTCCTGCGCGAGGCCGTGTCGTTTGTCAACGAGCACGTCTGGGGCACGCTCTCGTGCGTCGTGATCGCCGACGGCCGCACGCAGCGGCGCCACCGGGCGCAGTTCGAGCAGGCACTGGCCGACCTGCGCTACGGCGACATCGGGGTCAACGTGTGGACCGGCGCCAACTACGCGCTCGGTGTGGCCACGTGGGGTGCGTTTCCCGGGAACACGCTCGACAACGTGCGGTCGGGTATCGGCGTGGTGCACAACACCAAGCTGTTCGACTACCCGGAGAAGTCGATCTGTCGTGGTCCGTTCCGCCTGTGGCCGACGCCGGTCTGGTTTGCCGATCACAGGAACCTCGCCGAGCTGGGGCGCCGCGCCACGTGGTTCGAGTCGAACCCGACGTGGGCCTCGCTCCCCGGCGTGGCGTGGGCCGGCCTGAAGGGGTAGCAGTGCACGTTCTTGGTGCCTGGTTCTTGGTCCGTTCAAGGTGCTTGGTCCTTGGTTCCTGCAGCAAGAACCAAGAACGAACCCCGAACCAAGAACCCCGAACGGACCAAGAACCAGGCACCAAGAACCAAGAACCTCCGAGGCGATGGGACAGCGCAAGGTGAGCCCGCCCAGGCAGCCGAGGGCGTCGAAGGCCGGCTGGAACTGGCAGAAGGGACGGACCGCGGGCCTCACCGGGGCTCGCGATACAGCCGGCCGCCCTTCATCACCAGGACCACCTTCCGCAGCGCCGAGATGTCGGCGGTCGGATCGCCGGCCACCGCGATGAGATCCGCGAGCGCGCCGGGCTTGACCACGCCGACCGCGTCGAGGTCGAGGATGGCGGCATTGCCAGACGTCGCCGCACGGATGGCCTCGAGGTTCGTCATCCCGTAGTCCACCATCAGCTCGAGCTCGCGCACGTTGTCGCCGTGCGCGTAGACGCCCACGTCGCCCCCGAAGCACATCGGCACTCCTGCAGCCAGCGCGGCCTTGAAGCTCTGCCGCTTCTCGACCAGCCGCTGCGGTTCTGGCTGCTCGCCCTTCTTCCAGCCGGCGTACTGGGTGGTGGCATCCCCCGCGGCGAGCGTCGGGCAGAGCGCGACCTTCCGCTCGGCCATCAGCTTCCACACGTCGGGCGTCCCCTCGTCGCCGTGCTCGATCGTCTGGGCCCCGGCCATCACAGCGCGTCGTATGCCCTCGGGCGTGCTCGCGTGAGCCACCACCGGGCGCCCACTGCTCCTGGCGACCTCGACGATGCGCGTCAGTTCCTCGAGCGTGAAGGTGGGTTGGGCCTCATCGTGAGGACCCCAGCGATAGTCGGCATACACCTTGACCACGTCGGCACCGCGTCCAATCTGCCCACGTGCCACGCGCGCCACGCCCTCGAGGCCGTCGGCTTCCTCAGCGCCCTGCGGCACCTTGAACGAAGGTGCAAACCCCTTCGGGCCGTAACTGCCGGTGGCAACCATCGCCGGGCCCGCCACGATGAGCCGTGGCCCCGGGATGAGGCCCTCGTCGACGGCCCGCTTGAGCGCCACGTCGGCGTAGCCGGCGCCCTCGGTCCCAAGGTCGCGCTCGGTCGTGACGCCTGCGAGCAGCGTCCGCTCGAGGTGCCTGACCGCGCGTGCCACCCGGTACGCCTCGGGCTCCTTGAGCACCTGGTCATTCCAGACGGTTTCGTTGTACGGGTGCAGGAGGATGTGCGAGTGCCCCTCGATCAGGCCCGGCATCAGCGTCGTGCCAGGCAAGCGAATCGTCCGCCCCGAGGTTGCGACGGGTGACGGACCTGCGGCCACGATCCGGTCTCCGCGTACGACGACCGACCAGCCCGTGTGCAGGTCACGGCCATCGAAGACGCGGTCGGGCACCAGGACGATCGTAACGGTCTCGTCGGGCGCCTGCGCCGATTCCACCGCTGGCGGCGCAGCATGTGTCGCGAGGGGCGCGGCGAGCGCGCCCGCGATGGCGACCACGCGGAGGCGGGCGGAGTGACGGCGAGTGACATCGAGCGTCATGACGGATCCTCCGCGCAGAGTATAGTGCCCGTGATGTGGTTCGCGGTCGCGTCACGCCGACGCCGCTTCGCGGTTGTCGTCGTCGGGCTGCTGGCGGGTGTCGGTGTCGTGGGCGCGGGTCGCCGACAGCCGGCGGCGGCTGCCGGACAGCCTGCGGTCGCGTCGGGCTTTGCGCCAGGCCCCTCGGTGGAGGTAGCCGACGGCCTGTGGCTGTTCCGTCCCGCTGCGACCTCGCTCCTGGACCCGCCGGGCCCAGTCGTCGTCCAGGCGCTGCGCGTCGACCGCTCGCGGGCACGCCTCGCGGTCGCGCTGGCCGACGGCTCGACGCCAGCGCGACAGCCCGTCACGGAGATCGCGAAACAGCACCGTGCGCTGGCGGCGATCAACGCCAGCTTCTTCGACATGGCGACGGGCCGGCAGGTTGGGTTGCTCAAGGTGGGCGGCCAGCTCGTGGCGACGTCTGGACGCACGAGAGGTGCGGTCGCATGGTCGGACGGGGCGGTGCTCTTCGACCGCGTGAGTGTCGGGCTCGCTCTCAGGGCGGCAGGTCGGGGGCGCACCTTCGCGATCGACCACATCAACCCTGTGGAGTCGATGAGCGGGCTCTCGCTCTACACCTCGGCCTATCGTCTGCCGATCCATGGGCGACGGTCCTCGCCACCGTCCGAACGTGTCGGCAATGACGCCCGTGGCGCCGCCGACGTCGTGCCGCATGCTCCGGCTGACGTGCCGTGGGCGCGTGTGTGGCGGTGGCAACTCGATGCGTCGAACGTGAACCTGAAGGTCCACCCCGCCGCGGAGGGCGCAAACGTCCGGTCCACCGCGCAGAGACCGGAGGCCCCGCCTGGCGTGGAGAGCGCATGGCGTGTCACGACCATGCTGAGGGATACGACCGAGCCACTCTCAACGGCAGAGACCGGGTCGATGGTGCTCACGTATCGGAGCCGCACGAGCACAGTTCCGCGCGCCCTCCGTGGACTCACAGAGGGCACCTCGGTCGAGATCGTCGAGACGTACCGGACGA
>JAFNAJ010000157.1 GCA_017860085.1 Acidobacteriota bacterium
CGGCAGCCTCGAGCCCGGAAATCGGCTTCCCCTTCTCGAACGCGCCGGGGTAGCCTCCCGAAGCCAGCACGACACCCACGTGCGGCTCGGTCGAGAGCCGACACGCACGCCGCGGGAGCCATCCGCGGGCGGCCTCCACGAGCAGGTCGAGGCAGTGCTCCTCCAGCATCGGGAGCACGACCTGGGCCTCGGGATCGCCGAAGCGGACGTTGAACTCGACGACCTTCGGGCCGGTGCCCGTCAGCATGAGCCCCACGTAAAGGAACCCGCGGTAGGGGTGCCCCTCCTCCCGCATGCCGGCCAATGTCGGGTCGACAATCTCCCGCATGACGCCGTCGGCCAGAGAAGCCGTGACCAACGGGCTGGGCGCGAACGCACCCATCCCGCCCGTGTTTGGTCCCTGATCGTCATCAAACGCGCGCTTGTGGTCCTGCGCCGTGCCGATGGGGATCGCACGCTCGCCGTCGGCCAGCACGAAGAACGAGGCCTCCTGGCCCACCAGGCACTCTTCCACGACGAGACGGTCGCCGGCCTCGCCGAACTGACGCGCAACCATCGAGGCTTCAATCGCGCCCTCGGCCGTCTCGCGGTCGTGGGCCACCACGACGCCCTTGCCCGCTGCCAGGCCGTCCGCCTTGATGACAATCGGGAGGCCCAGCTCGTCGACGGCCCAGCGTGCGGTCTCGGCCGACTCACAGATGCGGTAGCGGGCCGTCGGCACCCGATGCCGCTTCATGAACTCCTTCGCAAACGCCTTGGAGGTTTCGAGGCGCGCGGCCGCGCGGGAGGGCCCCAGCAGGGGAAGCCCCTCGGCGTGGAAGAGGTCGCTGATACCGAGAGCCAGGGGGGCCTCCGGACCGACGACGGTCAGGTCGATTGCCTCCCGGCGCGCCAGTGCGAGGAGGTCGGTGGGCGCCGTGGGGCTGACAGGCACGTTGGTCGCCACCTGCGCGGTGCCCGGGTTGCCGGGGGCGCACAGCAGGCGCTCGACACGGGGATCGGAGGCCAGCTTCCAGGCGATGGCGTGCTCGCGGGCGCCTGAGCCTATGACGAGAACGTTCATGGCGGCGTGTCGACGGCGGGGGTGGCTTCGTTGACCCTGGCCAGGTTTCGCCCTAGAATGGCGGTTTGCCCGTGCTAGCGTAGCACATCCCGATCGGGGGACGTGACGCCCACGGGCTGCCGACGTTCGGCCGTGAGGGGGTGACATCGCCAGTGGCTGAAGTGAAGGTGCAGGAGGGCGAATCGATCGAGAGCGCGCTCCGGCGTTTCAAGCGCAAGGTCCAGCAAGAGGACATCATCAAGGACATCAAGAAGCATTCCTTCTACATGAAGCCCGGCGACCGGCGACGCGCAAAGCAGGCCTTGGCCCGCAAGCGCAGCCGGAAGAAGCAGCGCCGCGAGGCTGAGTAAAGGATCGGCGCGATGGACTTCGAAGACCGGCACCTGCAGTGCACGACCTGCGGTGCCGACTTCGTCTGGACGGCTGGCGAGCAGCGGTTCTTTGCCGACCGGGCACTCGAACACGTGCCTAGGCGCTGTCCGGCCTGCAAGCGGCGCCGCGCCTCGGACCGGCGGGCAGACGCCGATCGCGGCGCGCGCGTCACGTTCCCCGTCCGGTGTTCGAACTGTGGCCGCGAGACCACGGTCCCGTTCCGCCCAACCGAGGGGCGCCCGGTGTTCTGCCGGAGTTGTTTCGAGCAACGCAGACACGAGGCCGCGGCCAGTCGACGGCCCACGGCCTGAGTGCCTGCAACATGATGTAATGGTTGACGTTACGCGCACTTCGTGGTAACGTCTGCGGTCCGGTCCTGAGGTGTGTCGTTGTCGTCGTTCCCGATGGCGCGGCATGGGGCTGGGCGTTACGGAGGGAGTCGGTCATGCAAATCGACGAGAGGCTCGTGGGCGATGTGAAGATCCTCGATTTGACGGGCAAGATGACCCTTGGCGAAGGCGACGAACTGTTGCGCGACAAGGTCAACAGCCTGGTCCATCAGGGTCACAAGAAGCTCGTCCTCAACCTCGAGGGCGTCCCCTACATCGATAGCGCCGGCCTGGGCGAGATCGTCCGCACGTACACGACGGTCAGCCGCCAGGGTGGCAAGCTCAAGCTGCTGGGCCTGACCAAGCGAATCCAGGACCTGCTGTCGATCACGAAGCTGCTCACCGTGTTCGAGACGTACGACAACGAACAGGACGCGATCAAGAGCTTCTCCTGAGGGCGGCGTCGCCCCGCGCTCGATGGCGCGACACCCCCTGACATCACCTCCAGTCGCGAGCGCCCCGGAGGCTCAGCCTCCCGGGGCGCCCCGTTCATTCCTGCGCAACCTGATCCGGTCGCTGCGTCCGGAGCAGTGGACGAAGAACCTCGTCATCTTCGCGGCGCTGCTCTTCGGCCAGAAGCTGCTCGACCGTGAGGCGGTGACGAGCGCGCTCGCCGCCTTCGCGGTGTTCTGCGGGCTGTCGGGCGTCGTTTACCTGGTGAACGACGTGATGGACCGCGACGCCGATCGCCAGCACCCCACCAAGTCGACGCGCCCGATCGCCAGCGGGGCCATCGTGCCGTCGAAGGCCCTCGCTGCCGCGGCAGCCATTGGTCTCGTCTCGCTCGCAGCGGCATGGACGCTGGGCTCGGCGTTCTTCGTGACGGCCGGCACGTACCTCGCGCTGCTGGCCTGCTACTCGGGTCCGATCAAGCACGTGGTGATCCTCGACGTGCTCACAATTGCCATTGGTTTCGTCCTGCGCGCCGTGGCGGGCGCGGTGGCCATCAACGTGCCGATCAGTCACTGGCTGCTCGTCTGCACGATCCTCCTGGCCCTGTTTCTGGCGCTGAGCAAGCGTCGCCACGAGATCGTGCTGCTGGCCGACAACGCGACGTCGCACCGCCGCATCCTGAGCGAGTACAGCCCGTACCTGCTCGACCAGATGATCGGCGTGGTGACGGCGTCGACGCTGATGGCGTACGCCCTGTACACGGTGAGTCCCGAGACGATCGAGCGCTTTGGCTCAGACCGCCTGCTGCTCACCCTGCCGTTCCCGCTCTACGGGATCTTCCGGTATCTGTACCTGGTGCATCAGAAGCAGGGCGGGGGGAGCCCGGCCGAGATGCTGCTCACCGACCGCCCGCTGCTGGTCTGCGTCGGGTTCTGGGTGGCCGCGGTCATCATCATCCTCTATCATCCGTTTGGGATCTGACCGAACAGGTTCCCAGGGTTCCAAGGTTCGCGCGATGAGTGATTTCAGTGTGCGGTCGGACGGCATCGACGTCGAACGGATCATGCAGCAGATCCGGGCGCGGATTCGGGAGAAGCGCGGCGTCGACTACACCGAGGACGAGATTCGCGAGCTCGCCTCCGTGAAGCTCGACCGTTTTCTCGATCCGAAACAGCTGCGTTCAGGGCTCGTCGAGCAGTTTCGCAAGGCACGGGAGAGCGCTCCGCCCGAGACGTACGACTTCGAGGACACGACGATCTACGAGTCGCACCGGCTGCCCTTCCTCGCGACGATCCGACGCCTGCTGAACCCGATTCTCAAGTTGTTCTTCAACCCGAATCCCATCATTCACGCCCTGCACCTGCAAAGCCGCGTCAACAAGCGGCTCGTCGCGAAAGAGAGCCTCGACTACGAGGTGATGAGCAATCTCGTCCTCGAGCTGACACGCCTGAGCGTCGAGGTGAAGAACCTCAGGATGCGCGTCGAATCGCTGTCGACCCGGCTCGACTTCGACGAGCGTCGCGCGCGCGCCCTGGAAGGCGTGGTCCAGCTGAAGCCGGGCGCCTTGTCGCCCGACCTGTCGACGCTCGGCCCCGAGCGCGTGCCGGCCGGAGGGAGCGAGGGCGGCGAGGGCGACGCCGCGTCGAAAGCGGGTCGTCGCCGCCGACGGCGCCGCCGCCGGCGTCCGGGAAGCCCTGGAGACGAAGCGGTCGTGGGCGCTGGTCCCCACGCCAGCCAGACCTCGCCGGGCGGCGACACCGACGCTCAGCCCGACGCGGAGGATGACGGGCCCGGGACCGAGTCGTCGAGCGGCGAGGATTCGTAGGGCCGGTGAAGCTCGCGGTCGTCGTTCAGCGGTACGGCGCCGAGATCAACGGGGGCGCCGAGCTCCACGCCCGGTACATCGCCGAGTTGCTCGCCGCGCGCCACCAGGTGGAGGTCCTCACCTCCTGCGCCCGCGATTACGTCACCTGGCGCAACGACCTGCCTGCAGGCGACGACACCGTCAACGGCATCACGGTCCGCCGCTTCGAGACGTCGAGCGAGCGCGACCCGATCGATTTCGGGCTGCGGTCGAGGGTCGTGTTCCACGAGCCCCACTCGCTCGCCCAGGAACTGGCGTGGCTGCGCAGCGAGGGGCCGACGAGCCCGGCTCTCGTGCGGTACATCCGCCGACACGCAAACCGCTACGACCTGCTCTTGTTCTTCAGCTTCCGGTACTACCACGCCTATCACGGGATTCGCGCGGCTCCCGCTCGGGCCCTCCTTGTCCCGACGGCTGAGCGGGAACTGGCCGTGGGGCTCTCGCTCTTCGCCCCCATCTTCCGCGGAGTGCGCGGCATCATGTACAACTCCCACGAGGAGCAGGCGATGATCCGGGCCGTGTCCGACAACGCGCACGTTCCGGGAGTGGTCGTGGGGGTCGGGTCGAAGGTTCCGGAGCGGACCTCACCCCAGCGGTTTCGCCGGACGCACGGACTCAGCGGGCCATTCATCGTGTACGTCGGCCGCATCGACGAGAACAAGGGGTGCAAGGAGCTGTTCGATTTCTTCTTGCGCTACGCCTCGGCCCGCAGCCGGAGCCTGTCGCTGGTGCTGATTGGCAACTCCATCCTGCCGATTCCCGAGCACCCGCGCATTCGACACCTGGGGTTCGTGTCCGACGAGGAGAAGTTCGACGCCATCGCGGCCGCAGAGGCCCTGGTAATGCCGTCCTTCTACGAGAGCCTGTCGATGGTGGCGCTCGAGGCCTGGGCACTGGGCAGGCCCGTGCTGGCCAACGGCCGGTGCGATGTGCTGAGAGGGCAGTGCATCCGGAGCAACGCGGGCCTCTACTACGACACGTACGAGGAGTTCGCCGAGGCCCTGCTCGCGCTGACCACGGACCCTGCCCTCAACGAGGGGCTCGGGGCGCGCGGTCGAGCGTACTATCGCGCCCACTACACGTGGCCAGTCATCGAGCGGAAATACCAGGACATGCTCGAGCGGGTGTCGAGCGACGAAGCCGCAGCGGGTGAGTCACGCCTCGAGCCGTTGCCGGGCTGGCTGGCACGGCGGCACCGGACGTCTCCTGCCGCGACGGAGGTCTTGGCCCGCGTGCCAACCGGGGCGGTCCAGGTCGACCGCGACGGCCGCAGTCACGTCGATCGGCCACGGCCATGACCACGCGAGTCGCCCACCAGGTGCTGGCGACCCTCGGTTATGGGGATGCCATCGGGCACGAGGTGCTCGGGATCCAGCGCGTCCTGCGCGAGGCGGGATTCCGCTCCGACGTGTTCGTCGAGACCGCGGACCCCCGCCTCGAGCACCTCACGCGCGACTTCCGCGAACTGCCCGACGACAGCCACCCGGATCATCTCCTCGTGCACCACTTCTCGCTCGGGTCGAAGGCCTCTCGCGTGGCCTTTGCGCTTCCGGATCGGATGGTGCTCATCTACCACAACATCACGCCGCCCGAGTACTTCGTCGGGGTCAACAAGCACCTGGTGGAGCAGTGCTACAAGGGGCGCCGGGAGCTCGGCGCGTACACGCGGCGCGTGATGATGGCGCTCGGCGACTCTGATTACAACCGCCAGGAACTCGAGCACCTCGGCTTCCCGGCGACGGGCGTGCTGCCCGTGGTGCCGAGCTTCGCGCACCTGGACGTGACACCCGACGCCAGGCTCGCCCAGGAATTCGACGACGAGTGGACGAACGTGCTCTTCGTGGGGCGGGTCATCCCGAACAAGAAGTTCGACGACGTGATCCGCTTCTTCCACGTCTACAAGCGCGACTACAACCCCAGGTCACGCCTCCTGCTCGTGGGAGCCCACAGCGGCTTCGAGCGATACCTCGTGATGCTTCACCACCTGGTCGCGAAGCTCGGAGTCCCCGACGTGCACTTTCTCGGGCACGTGTCGAACGAGCAGCTCACGGCCCTGTACGAGGCCGCCGACCTCTTCCTGTGTGCGAGCGAGCACGAGGGGTTCTGCGTGCCTCTGGTCGAGGCCTTCTACAAGGACGTTCCGGTGATCGCCTACGCGGCAACCGCGGTGCCCGCGACGCTCGACGGCGCCGGCGTGCTCTACGCGGACAAGGACCAGGACTACGTGGCGGCGCTGATGGACGGCGTCGTGTCGAATGCCCGCTTGCGTGACGCGATCATCGAGGGACAGCGCCAGGCGCTGGCCCGGCTTCTGGATCGGGATTTC
>JAFNAJ010000518.1 GCA_017860085.1 Acidobacteriota bacterium
CACGAAAGGGCCACGTGATCGCCGGGCTCGATACCCAAGCTCCGCAGGCCATGCGCCACGCGGCTCGCCAGGGCGTTCAGCTGACCATAGGTCAGCCGGGTGCTCTGGAACACCACGGCTTCGCGGTCGGGGTGAAGCGTCGCGCGATGGTCCAGCAGGGTCGCGAGATTCAGGGTGCACGCGTTGTGACGCATGGCGGAGCTCCTTGACACGGGTCTCGGCGTTCGTCGCTCGGCGCTCAGCCTTCGGCTGCCGGTGCCCGGCAGTGCTTGCTCAGAGACAGCCTGGCCAAACGGGCTCGGATTAGTCGTTCAGGGCTGCCGATTCTATCAAAGCCGGTCGGTTGGTGCAGCGTCGGCGCTGACGTAAGCTGGGAGGCGGGTGCGATGCCGCGAGACCCTTCCCGCAGCGCTCGGCCGCACGTCATCATGCTGCTCGCGCTGAGCCTCCTCGGCGCGTGGGCCGCGGACTGTTCGCGGGCGTCAGGCCCAGAATGGGAGATCGCGAACCCACTGGTCCCCCTGCCCGATCCGCCCCTCGGGATCGACTCGACGTTCGAGTCGCTGCCAGACCCGCCGACGCCTGCACGTGTGCGCCTCGGGCGCTGGCTGTTCTACGACGCACGCCTCTCGGCCGACGCAAGGGTGTCGTGCGCCACCTGCCACCGCCCCGACCAGGGATTCTCGGAGGTAGAGCGCGTCTCGACCGGCGTGCATGGGCAGCACGGAATGCGCAAGTCGCCGGCCATCCTCAACCTGGCGTGGCCGGCTGCCCGGCACTTCTTCTGGGATGGCCGCGCCGACTCGCTGGAAGCGCAGGCCCTCGGCCCGATCGTGAACCCGGTGGAGATGGGCATCTCCCCGCAGGAGATGGTCGCCACCCTCGAGGGCATTGCCAGCTACCGGCCCTACTTTGCCGAGGCGTTTGGCGACGGGTCCATCACGGTCGAGCGAGTGGTCAAGGCCATCGCCGATTACGAGCGCACGCGGCTCGCAGGGAACTCGGCCTGGGATCGATGGCGCCGCAAGGGCGACGAGCGCGCGGTGACAGACGAGGCGAAGCGGGGTCACGATCTCTTCTTTGGCCGCGCCGCGTGCAACCAGTGCCACCTCGGCGAGAGCTTCACCGACGGCCGTTTCCACAACCTGGGCGTGGGGTGGGACCCGGCGACCTCGGCGTTCGCCGACGAGGGGCGCTACGCGGTGACGAAGCAGGACGCCGACCGCGGCGCGTTCAAGACGCCGACGTTGCGCGACGTCGCTCGGCACGCGCCGTACCTGCACGACGGCTCGTCGAAGACCCTGCGCGACGTGGTCCTGCTCTACAACCGCGGTGGCAACAAGAACCCGTGGCTCAGCCCGAAGGTTCAGCCGCTCGGTCTCACCGACGCCGAGATCGATGCCTTGGTGGCCTTCATGAAGGCGCTCGACAGCAACCTGCCGGTCGAGGAGCACCTGACGGCGCTGCCCAGGTAGCGGTCTATCTCAGCCTGAATCGGCCGTCGACAGCCATCGACTGGCGCCGCCCGCTCGCCGCCACGAACGGGTTCATGTCGACCTCGACAATCTCCGGGAACTCACCCAGCAGCTGGCTCAGCCGGAGAAGCGTCTCCTTCAGCGCCTCGAGATCGACGGGCGCGTTGCCGCGCGCCCCCCTCAGGAGCTGGGCGCCCTTGATGCTCTCGAGCATCTCGGCCGCATCGAGATCGGAGAGCGGGTGCACCCGGAAGGCCACATCCTTCAACACCTCGACGAAGACCCCGCCCAGGCCGAACATCATGATCGGGCCGAACTTCGGGTCGGCCACGGCGCCAAAGATCACCTCCGTGCCCTTCGGCGCCATCTGTTGAATGACGACCGTCGCGGCCGGGTCCTGCTCGCGCGCGGTCTGAAGCAGTTCGCCGACCGCTGCCTCAACGGTCGGTGCGTCCTTCAGCCGCAGGCGGACACCACCGACGTCGGTCTTGTGCGTGATGCGCGATGAGTTGATCTTGGCGGCCAGCGGGAACCCGATGTCGTGCGCCGCCTCCGCGGCCCCTCGGCCCTGGCCATGTCGAACGTCGTGCGGATGGTGGCCCCGTCGAAGTCGCCGAACCGCACCACCTGCCCTTCCGGACGTTCGAGCCACTGCCGGTAGCGCACGAGTGCGTGCAGCGCGTGCGCGGCTTCCTCGGGAAACGTGTAGACCGGCAGCCCTTCCTGCTTCATCCGCGCGACGGCTGGTTTCCCGCCCACCTTGCCCATGAAACACACGAGCACGGGCTTGTCGACCCCGGCGGCGCCGAGCATGATGCCCTCGGCCACCTTCATGCTGTCGATGCTCTCGAGCGACGTGAAGATCACGATCACTGCGTCCACCTGGTCGTCTTCCATCACGGCCCGGACGCACTTCTCGTACTGCTCCTCGCGCGCCGACGCGATCATGTCGACCGGGTTCACGACGCTGGCCTCGCGCGCCACCACCGGGCGCATCCTGGCCTGGGTGTGCTCGGAGAGCGGCGGCACCTCGAGACCGAGCTGCACGCACGCGTCCGTCGCCAGGATGGCCGGCCCGCCCGAGTTGGTCACGATGGCCACGCGGTTGCCCCTGGGCACAGGCTGCGTGGCGAAGGCCGACGCGTAGACGAACATCTCCTCGATCGAGTTGGCGCGCAGCACCCCGCACTGGGCGAGCAAAGACTCGACGGCGATGTCTGCCCCGGCCAGCGACCCGGTGTGCGACACGGCGGCCCTCGCACCTGCCGCCGTGCGGCCCGATTTCATCGCCAGGATCGGCTTCCGGTGGGTCACCCGCCGCGCGATCGACAGGAAACGCTGCGGGTTGCCGAAGTTCTCCAGGTACATCAGGATGACCTTCGTTCGCGGGTCGTGTTCCCAGTACTCCAGGAGGTCGTTGCCCGACACGTCGGCCTTGTTGCCGAGCGACACGAACATCGAGAGCCCGATGCCGAGTTGCGTCATGAGGGCGAGGATGGCCTCGCCGAGGGCGCCCGACTGCGACGAGAACGCGACGTGGCCCGCGAGCGGCTCAGTCGTGGCTGAGAACGAGCCCTGCAG
>JAFNAJ010000158.1 GCA_017860085.1 Acidobacteriota bacterium
GCCGACGACTTCCTCACGTCGCTCTATTTGGCCACCCGAGCGCCCGTGCTCGTGGCGCCGGCGATGAACACGCACATGTACGAGCACGACGCGGTGCGCACCAACCTGGCCACGCTGCGCGCGCGTGGCGTGCACGTGGTCGACCCGGGCGAGGGCTACCTGGCCTGCGGCTGGGTTGGCAAGGGTCGGCTCGCCGAGCCAGACGAGGTGGTGAGAGCGGCGCAGGCCATCCTGAAGCCTGCGCGAACGATGACCGAGCGGCGCGTCGTGGTCTCGGCGGGGCCGACCTACGAGGATCTCGACCCCGTGCGGTTCATCGGGAATCGATCGTCTGGACGGATGGGCATGGCCGTCGCGGCGGAGGCGGCCAAACGAGGTGCGGCCGTGACGCTGGTGCTTGGCCCGTCGCCGCTCGAGCCGCCGAGCGGGGTCGACGTGGTTCGCGTTCGGTCGGCGGCGGAGATGCACGAGGCGGTGATGCGTCACGCCGAGGGCGCCGACGCGATCGTGATGGCGGCGGCCGTGGCCGACTACACACCGGCAGGCGGCGCCGAGCCCCAGAAGGTGGCGAAGGGGGAGGGCGACCGCACGCTGACGCTGGTGCGGACCACGGACATCCTGGCGGAGCTGGGCCGGTGGCGCGATGGCCGGGCCCTGCCGGTGCTCGTCGGGTTTGCGGCGGAAACCGACGCGGTGGTCGCCAAGGCTCGCGCCAAGCGAACCATCAAACGCGTCGACGTGATTGTCGCGAACGACGTGTCGAGAGTCGATGCCGGCTTCGATGTCGACACGAACGCCGCCACGATCGTCAGCGAGGAGGGCGACGAGGTCCTGCCGCTGCAGCTCAAGTCGGAACTGGCGCGGCGCCTGGTCGATCGAGTCGAACGCTTGGTCGAGGCGCGCCGCGGCGCGGGTGCTGGCCGTGTCTGATGCACGAGGCGCGCTGGCCGAGCACTTGCGGTACTTCCAGGACCTGGGCGTCGTGGGACTCAGCGGCGATCCCGCCTGGTCGGTACGGCCCGTGGGACGAGCAGCGGCCCTGGGTCAGGCACCGACGGCTTCCGTGGAGGCGCGCCTGCCAGGCCCGTCGGAGGTGACAGCCGATGCCAGCGTCTCGATCGCGGTGAGCCTGTTCGACGCGACGTCCGCGACGCCGACCGCGGGCCTCGACCCTGCCGAGGCGTTGACCGCCATCCAAACCGACCTCGGCGACTGCACGCGCTGCAAGCTGCACGCGCTGGGGCGCACGCAGATCGTGTTCGGCGTCGGCAGCCCCACGGCGCGACTCATGTTCGTGGGCGAGGCGCCGGGGCAGGATGAAGATCGCCAGGGGGTTCCTTTTGTCGGCCGCGCCGGCCAATTGCTCACCCGGACCATCGAACGCCTCGGATTGAGGCGCGAGGACGTGTACATCGCCAACGTCATCAAGTGTCGGCCGCCGGCCAACCGGAACCCCGAACCCGACGAGGTGACGACCTGCGAGCCGTTTCTCTTTCGCCAGATCGACGCCATCCGCCCGAAGGTGGTCGTGGCGCTCGGCACGTTCGCGGCGCAGGCGCTGCTGCAGACCAGGGACCCCATCTCGAGGCTCCGTGGGCGAGTGTTCAACTGGCGCGGCGCCCGGCTCATCCCGACGTTTCACCCCGCGTTTCTGCTTCGCAATCCCCCGGAGGCGCAGCGAAAGGAAGCGTGGAGCGACTTCAAGAAGGCGCGCGCGCTCCTCGACGAGGAGTGACGCGCGCGTCTCCTGACGACGGGCCATGTCGAGGCTCGCCATCGTCGCCGTCCCGGTTCCCCAGCTCGAGCCGCTGACCTATAGGCTGGCCGACGATCAGCGCGTCGTCGTTGGCAGCCGTGTGCTCGTTCCACTCGGCCCGCGGCTCGTGACCGGCTGCGTGGTCGCGCTTGCGGACGAGCGCGAGTGGACGGAACAGCACTCGCGCCATGGGGACGGAAAGGGCGTGACGCTCAAGCCCGTCAGAGAGGTGCTCGATACCGAGGCGTTTCTTCCCGACGAGGTGCTGCAACTTGCGCGCTGGGTGGCCGACTACTACCTCTGCAGCCTCGGCGAGGCGATTGCCACGGCGGCGCCGCCGTTTGCCTGGGCCGCGAGCCGACCCCACGTGGAGATTACCGAAGAGGGAAGGCGCCAGGCTGCGGCCGGCGCTGGCGAGGGGATCGAGTCGGTGATGCTGCGGACGATCGAGACAGAGGGCCCTGTGCATCGCCCGGCTCTGGGGCCACGCGTGGCTCGGGCGCTGGCCCGACTCGAAGGGGAGCGCGCTGCGACGATTGACGTCTCACCGGCTGCAATCGGAAGGAGCCTGTTGAAGCTCGTGCGCCTCGGGTGGGTCCGCGTCACGCGTGATGTGCCCCCGGCGAGGACGGCGGAGCGCACGGTCGGAGTCGCCGAGTTGACAGCGGCGGGGCTCGACACGGGTGTTGATGCCGCACTGGCCGCGCGGCAGCGGGAGGCCCTCGTGCTGATTCGCGGGGCGGGAGGACGGCTGGCGGCGGTCGACCTCCGGTCGGCTGGCGTATCGATGGACACGCTGGCTCGCCTGGCGCGGAAAGGCCTGGTCGCGATCCGGCGCGAGCGCGTGGAGCGTGATCCGTTCGCGTCGGGCCAGCACGAGGCGCTTGGCGCGCGGCGCGAGCCCGTGGAGCTCACCGACGAGCAGCAGGCGGCGCTTGACGCGCTGGCGGTGCCGCTGTCGCGAGGCCAGTTCCACGTGACGCTGCTGCACGGCATCACCGGCAGCGGGAAGACGGAGATCTACAAGCGGCTGGCCGCGAAGGTGCAGGCCGTCGGCAGGCGGGTGCTGATCCTCGTGCCGGAGATCGCGCTGACGCCGGCGCTGGCAGGCACCTTCCGCGAGGCGTTCGGCGAGCGTGTCGCCATCCAGCACAGCGGGCTGTCGGGTGGCGAGCGCCACGATCAATGGCACCGGATTCGTCGCGGCGAGATCGACGTGGTGGTTGGCACGCGCTCGGCCGTGTTCGCGCCCCTCTCCTCGATCGGGCTCATCGTGGTGGACGAGGAGCACGACACGTCGTACAAGCAGGACGATGCGCCGAGGTACAACGGGCGAGACGTCGCCATTGTGCGGGCGCGTGCAGCGCGAGCCCTCGTCGTGCTCGGGTCGGCCACGCCATCGCTCGAGAGCTACCAGAACGCCGTGACCGGCCGCTATCAGCTCGTCGAGCTGACACGGCGGGTGTTCGACCGCCGACTCGCGCAGGTGGCCGTGGTGAACATGCGCGAGGAGTATGCCGAGGCCGGGCCTGACGCCGTCTTGAGCCGGTCCCTCCAGTCGGCGCTCGGGGACTGCATCGGCCGCGGCGAGCAGGCGATGGTGCTGCTGAACCGCCGCGGCTACGCGCCGACCGTGTTCTGTCGACAGTGCGGCGGTCGGCTCGAGTGTCCCAACTGCAGCGTGTCGCTCACCGTGCACAAGGCGGTGCACCGCGCGCGCTGCCACTACTGCGACTACTCGGTGCAGGTGCCCGAGGCGTGCCAGTCGTGTGGCGGTACGTACCTCGAGTACACGGGTGTCGGTACCGAGCGGGTGGAAGCCGAGCTGCGGGAGTTGCTGGCGGGCGTTCG
Organism: Acidobacteriota bacterium; assembly: GCA_017860085.1. Taxonomy (GTDB): domain Bacteria; phylum Acidobacteriota; class Vicinamibacteria; order Vicinamibacterales; family JAFNAJ01; genus JAFNAJ01. Next base: position 3,608 of record JAFNAJ010000158.1, read on the forward strand.
TGTCGCGCGGGTCGACCGGGACACCATCCGGCGCCGCGGCGAGATCTCCCGGGTGCTGGCGCGGTTTGCCCGGCGCGAGATCGACGTGCTCGTCGGCACGCAGATGATTGCCAAAGGGCACGACTTCCCGGCGGTCACGCTCGTCGGGGTCATCTCGGCCGACGTCGGCCTGGGGCTGGCCGACTTCCGCGCTGCCGAGCGGACGTTCCAGTTGCTCACCCAGGTGGCGGGCCGCGCGGGCCGCGGCGTGCAGGCCGGCACGGCGATCGTGCAGACGTTGTACCCCGAGCACTACAGCATCCGGCATGCCTGCACACAGGACTATCGAGCGTTCTTCGACGAGGAGATCCAGTACCGTCGGGCGATGCGCTACCCGCCGTCGTTTGCGCTCGTCAACCTCACGGTGCGTGGCTCGACGGCGCTCGAGGCGCTGAGCGCCGCCACCGATCTGGCGGGACTGCTGCGCAAGCGCAGCCAGCACTACCTGGTGCTCGGTCCCGCGCCCGCGCCGCTGCAGCGGCTGCGGGGCGAACACCGGGTGCAGATCTTCCTCAAGGGCACGACGCGCAAGCCGATGCGGCTCGCCGTTCGCGAGGCGCTGGCGCGGCGGCCTGATCTCGTGCGACGAACGACGATCGACGTCGATCCGATCTCGGTACTCTGAACCAAGCGAGGTGCTAGGGTGCCAGAGTGCTGGGGTGCTAGGGTTCTTGAAGCACCCTAGCACCTTGGCACCCCAGCACCCTAGAACGACAGACGAAGTCAGCGCGGCTTGATGAGCTCGAACGGCTGAATCGGCGCGGGCGTGAAGCACGCGATGAAGATGAGCAGCGCGACGACGGCGATGATGACCCGCGTGCGATCGAGCGGCACGTGTTCGTCGATCGTTGGAGGGTGCTTGGGGCCGAAGACGAGCAGCATGCCGAGCATCAGCGCCGTCCACACCACCCAGCTCAACGAGACGAAGGTCAGCGCGATGGCGATGGCCAGCGCGCCGAACGTGATCACGGTCGACCTGCGCCCGAGCACGGCGTATGAAATGTGCCCCCCGTCGAGCTGGCCGATCGGGAAGAGGTTGAGGGCCGTGGCGAGCAGCCCGAACCATGCCGCGAACGCCATCGGGTGCAGGTTGATCGAGTAGCCGTCGGGGACAGCGCCGAAGAACCACCACGACACCCCCTGGAAGAGCAGGGGTTCGCCCAACTCGAGGCCGACGAAGTTGGCCGGCAGCTTCACCACGCGCGACAGGGCCAGCCCAGCAATCATGGCCGGGACGGCGATCACGAACCCGGCGATGGGTCCCGCCACGCCCACGTCGAAGAGCACCGGCTTCGTGTGGATGCCGCCGCGGATCCGGATGAACGCGCCGAGCGTACCAGTGAGGCTGGTCGGAAAGGGAATGAAGAAGGGCATCGTCGCGTCGACGCGGTAGTAGCGGCACGCCAGGTAGTGGCCCATCTCGTGCGCGCCGAGGATGGCGAGGATCGTCAGGCTGTACCACAGGCCGCCCAGCAACAGCTGGGTGCGGGTCGTAAACAGCAGCGGGCGCGGCACGAAGTCGACCAGGAAGCCGTAATAGTGGCCCATGCCCACCAGCGTCGTCGTCACGAAGGTGATGATGAGCAGCAGGACATGCAGCCAGACACGATCGCGTCGCTGGGGGGCTGGCGGTGGCATCGTCCAGGGCGCACCTGCACCCTCGACGCGGGACGGACGTTCGCCTGGAGGCGGGTCGAAGGGCGGGAGGGACATCAGCCGCCGAGGTTCTGGAGTTCCTTGCCGGGCTTGAAGCGGATCGTGCGGCCGGGCGGGATCTTCACTTCCTTGCCCGTGCGGGGGTTGCGGCCAATCCCGCGCTTCCGCGGCTTCACCTGGAAGACGCCGAAGCCGCGCAGCTCGATGCGGTCGCCTCGCTGCATCGACACGCGCATCGCGTTGAACACGGCATCCACGGCCAGCTCGGCTTTGACCTTCGTGATGTCGGCGACTTTTGCCACCTCGTTCACGATGTCGACCTTGATCATGGTTAGGCGCTCCAAAGGGCTGGTAACCACCATAAAACGTGGGACTTAGCCTGTCAAGGCTCGACGTAAGTCAATTTCAGGTAATCTCTCTCCATGTCGCGGAGGCGCGCGGGGGCGCTCACGGTCGTGCTGGTCGGCCGGCCCAACGTCGGCAAGTCGACCCTGTTCAACCGAATCGCCGGGACTCGCCGCGCCATCGTGGGGCCCGTTGCCGGCACCACACGGGACGTGATCTCCCAACCGGCCGAGTGGCAGGGTCGCCGCTTCGAGCTCGTCGACACCGGCGGAATGTTCGGGGCGAGCGCCGACCCCCTGCACGACCTCGTGTTCGAACATGGAAAGCGGGCGCTCGACCGCGCGAACGTGGTGGTGTTTCTCGTCGACGGCCGTGAGGGGCCGCTGCCCGGAGACGACGAGATCGCCCAGGAGATCCGCAGCCGGGGGCTGCCCGTGATCGTCGCCGTCAACAAGTCGGACGACAGGCGGGCGCGAGGTCGAGCCGTCGAGTTCTACAGGTTTGGGTTCGAGGCGGTGATGTCGGTGGCGGCGGAGCCCGGCGAGGGCATCGGCGATCTCCTCGACGAGGTGCTCGCGAAGGGCGGCGTCACCGAGGCGACCCCGCCCGAGGAGCCGGCGGACGAAGCCGACCGGGCCGAGGTCGGCGTCGCGATCGTCGGGCGGCCCAACGTGGGCAAGTCGTCGCTCGTCAACCGGTTGCTCCGCGAGGAGCGGGTGCT
>JAFNAJ010000159.1 GCA_017860085.1 Acidobacteriota bacterium
GCGCGTCACGCCCCGCAGCTCGATCGCCCGCAGGTGCCCGTTCCCCAGGAACCGGTGGGGCCCGCGCCGGGTGACGAAGCGGATGCCCTCGTGCCGGGCTTCTTCGAACTCCTCGTGCCCCTGCGTCGTGCGCAGCACGGGCATCTCGTCGAAGGTCTCGAGCGAGACGATGGTGACCTCGGTGGCGCCGCCTCGCAGGGCCGAGCGGGCCGAGTCGAGGGCCTCCTTCACGCGCGCATCGGTCTCGCCAGGCAGATCGGCCTCGAACTGCTTCAGTTCCTCTTCACGACTGACGCGCCACGCCGTGCGGGCAGCGTCGAACGCGACGAACCCGCCGCCGATGACCACGACCTTACGCCCGAGGTCCATGCGGTAGCCGCGGTTGATGTTGAGCAGATAGTCGACGGCCTTCACCACGCCGTCGAGTTCGACCCCGGGCACCTGCAGGTCTCGGCCGGCCGACACGCCAACGGAGAGGAACACCGCCTCGAAACCCTGCGCGCGCAACTCGGCGAGGCCGAACGCAGGCGAGAGGGGCGTGCCCAGGCGGAGCGTGACACCCAGCGCCAGGATCTTGTCGATCTCGGCGCGGATGAGGGTGCGTGGCAGGCGATACTCGGGAATGCCGAAGCGCATCATGCCGCCCGGCTCCCCGGCCCCCTCGAACACCGTGACGTCGTAGCCGCGGAGCGCCAGGTCGTGGGCCGCCGACATGCCGGCAGGGCCTGCACCAATTACGGCAACCTTGCGCCCGGGCCGCCCACCAACCCCATCTGACGGCGCCGGGGCCACGGGGAGGTGCCCGACGTACCGGTTGCCCTCCGCGACACCGGCGTCGCGCAAGCGGTCCTGCGTGTCGGGGCGTACCGATTCGACCCCGTACTGCTCGGTGACAAACCGCTTCAGGGCTCGAATGGAGATCGGCGCATCAATGGCGCCGCGGCGACAGGCATCCTCACAGGGTGCGGCGCACACCCGACCGCAGACCGACGCGAAGGGATTGGGCGCCCGCGCCACCAGGAAGGCGTCCTCGTCGCGCCCGTCCGCGATGAGCTGCACGTAGCGCCCCGCATCGGTCGACACGGGGCACCCCGCCTGGCACTTGACCTGTGCTTTCCAGTCCTCGATGGCGGGAAGGCGAACTCGGATCGACATGGCGCTCGTGGGGGCGAGCGAGGCACACCGGGCCCGCGCACCGGGCGTGAGTCTGTCGCTGTTCGTCGCGGCACCCTATGACGTTGGTCATAGGAGACCGACGAACCCACGTCGCCGTCACGGGCTGGTTGGGGGCAGGACCAAGACCGATTCTAACGCACATCTCAAGACGGTCAAGAGTCCTCAGTGGAGCGCTCAGTGGAGTGCCCGGCCTTCGGCCTTCAGGACGGCAGCGCTCATCGCATCCCCTGTCAGAACCGGACCAGCGCCGTGATGACGGCGGCGATGCCCGGGGCAGGCATCGCCCGGGGATCCGGGCTCTCGGGATAGGAGCGGTCGAGCAGGTTGCGGACGGTGAGCCGCAGGTCGAGGTGGCGATTGACGGTGAACCCGGCTCCGGCATCCACCAGCACGTAGCCCGGGGTCGGCACCTCGGTCGGCCCTGGCCGATCATCGTCGGCGAAGAAGGCCCCACGCAGCTGTGCCTGGAACCGCTCGCCGACCTGTTTGCGGAGAAGGAGCGAGAGCGTCGGGGGCGGAATGTCATCGAGCGGCGCGTCGTCGTCGAGCGCCACGCCCCGCGACAGCTGCCCGGCCGCTTCGAGGCTCCATCCGGCGCCGAGATCGCCCTGCAGCTCGAGCTCGACGCCGCGAATGCGCGCCTGGCCACGGTTGCGAAACGTGAACGTGTCGGGCGCGGTTTCGTAGCGCTCGATGAGATCGTCGATCCGGTAGTGATAGGCGTACACCGCCACGCGGTAGCGACTCGCCGTAAAACGCACGGCCACGTCGAACTGCAGGCTCGTCTCGGGCTGGAGATCGGGGTTCCCCGTCACCGACCCACGCCCGCTGGGCCCGCTGAAGTAGCGGTCCGACAGCGTGGGGTCGCGGAAGCCGCGGGCGACCTGGCCCGTGACGCTCCACCCGCCAAACGAACCCGCGGTGGCGGAAATGTAGCCCGAGACGGCGCCATTCGACGTTGTGCGGTCGCCAAACGTCGCTCCGCGGCTGTCGGTATCCACCTCGTCCCCGCGGATGCCGCCCGCAAGGGTCAGCGCTGGCGCCAGCGCCGCCTCGACCATCGCATAGCCCGCCCAGTCGATCCGACTGGCGTTCTCGATCGATTCGCTGCGTGTCTCGGCGATCACCCGGCCCGCCGCGTCGAATACCTGGGAGATGTCCTCGGCGTTGAGGTCGAAGCGCCCGTTGACGTCGACGCCCACCTCCACCCGGGTCGGGCCCACGAAGCGCTCGCCGAACCCCCTGGCGTGGAAATCGTTGGCCGACACGTCGGCGCGTTCCAGGGTGCGCGGGCGGCCACTCGCGGCGGCGCGTTCCTGATCCGTGACCAGCCGGTAGCTGCCGAGGAAGGCGCTCGCCCCGACCCGCTGGAACCCGCCCACGTTGTCTATTTCGTAGGATGTCGTGAATCGGTAGGAGTCCTCCACCGGATACAGGAACCGCACGGTGGTCGAGTTGTCGCGAGGACGCTCGATGTCGCGCCCGAGGTCGACCTGCCAGGCGGCTGTGAGCACGCCGCGGCCGACGGTGTGGGATGCGCGGGCGAGGAACCCGCCGTCGGACGCCCCGGAGTTGAACACGGTGCCCTCTGGGCTGCGGTAGTCCTCGAAATTCCGGTAGTGCCCCTGCAGCAGGAATCCGCCCTGTGCCACGCCCCTGGAGACTTCGATCCCAACCTGCTGTTCCGGGGTGCCGGCCCCGAGGCCGACAATCGCCCGAACACCCAGGGGCGCCCCGGGCTCGATGCGCCTGGTTCGCGCGTAGATCACGCCGCCAAAGGCATCTGACCCGTAGGCCACTGAGCCCGGGCCACGCGCCACCTCGACACCGTCGAGCACGAATGGGTCGAGAAACGTGGCGCTCGCACCGGCCCGCCGCTCGGTCGAGACGCGCGCGCCGTCGATGAGGATGAGCGTGCGCCCTCGTGCCAGCCCGCGCACGACGGGCACCGCCGCCTGGCCCTCGGAGGCCGACGACACGCCGGCCACGTTCTCGAGCGCCTGCACCAGCGTGGCAGGCTGGCGCGACTGGATGTCACGGGCTGTGAGAAGCGTGGTGCCGCTGGCGGGCGTCGCCTCGACATCGGCTGCGGCACCGGCCGCCACCGTCACCGTCTCCTCCAGCAGCGGCAAGACCTCGATCGTCAAGACCTGCCCTTCGGGCACCGCCTCCACCAGCACGGGCTTCATGTACCGCTCACCCGGCAGGATGACCAGCACTTCGAAGGGTGGCTTCGGGTCGGGCTTCCACGAGAACCTCCCGTCGGCGTCCGTGAAGACGACGCCCGGCCAGCCAAGGATCGTCACCTCGGCCCGGGCCACCGGCTGCCCGGTTCTCGAATCAACGACACGGCCGTCGAGGGCCAGCGCCTGAGACGCCAGCGCGCCAAGTGCCAGGAACGCAATCGAGAGTTTCGGGAAGGAGAAGACTCGCACGGGCCGGCAGGATGAGCTTATCAGAGCCGGTCCGACGCCGACAGTCATCCGGGCGTCGTTGGTCTACCCGCCGGCACCCATCGCGCGAAGACGCTCGAGCAGCGCCGCGCAGCGCGCGCGCTCGCCGCTGCCACGGATGCTCCCTTCGATGCGCGCAAACCTGGCCTGCAGCGCCTCGTCGTCGGCCGGCTTGAGCGCTTGCGAGGCGAGAGAGTAGAAGTAGTGGTCCTCGATACGGATGTGCTCCCGCACCAGTCCGCTGTAGTCGCGCGCCCAGATCACGAAGTCGCGCCGCGCACTCGAGTCGCCCTCCCCGAGGCGCGCCGCCGCGGTCCGGAGCTCGCGCAGGAACACGCCACCGGTCTGGTGCTGCGCGAGCAGGGCGGACACGACCGTCACCTCGCGCCCCAGTCCCCGCGATTCGAGCAGCGGAAAGAGCGCCTGCTCCTCCTTGACCACGTGCATCTGGTGCACGCACAGGTCGCACAGGTCTACGACCTCCATGACGGCTCGCAGATCAATCGGATCGCCGTGCTCCACCCGGTTCGCGGCGCGCTCGAGGTGCACGATGACCTCGAGAATGGTGCGGTGCTCCTCGGACAGGATTTCGACAGCTGTCATGGTTCACTCCCCCACGTGCGGGCGGGTCGGGCGGCTCGACTGTGAGGGCAACAGCAAGGGACGCTGGCAAACCGTGTTCCATGTCGGCAACGCGCCCGCTAACGTTCTGTCCGATCATCGGTTAGCGGACTGCCGGAGATCCGGCGGAGCCACGAGCATGGCCGGCCCGGCGACTTTCCGGCAGGGCGCTCACCCACTAGGGGCTGTTATGATGGCCGTGTTCTCCATGCCTCTCGCAACGGAAGAGATACGGCAGGCCGCCAGAGCCATGCCACGCGTGCACACACCGAGAGCGTGACGGCACCCATGTCCTCACCGTCATCGCTCATCGTCGAACGTGCCCGCGATTGGACCGGCGTCAGCACGTTTCCCGCCGACCTCGAGACCGACTTCCGCGCCGACTACTTCGAGCGTTCACTCAAGCCGGTCCGAATCGGGCTGCTCCTGGCCGCCGCGCTGTTTGCCGCATTCGGTGCGCTCGACGCCTGGATGATGCCGTCGACCCTCCGGCTCGTGTGGGCCGTGCGGTACTTGCTGGTCGTCCCCGTGATGCTGGCCGCCTTCGTCTTCACGTACTCGCCACGTTTCGAGCGGGTCTGGCGCCCGACCCTGGTCGCCATGGCCTTGCTCGGCGGCGGCGCCATCATCTTCATGGTGGCCGTTGCGTCGGGCACGACGGCCTTGCTCTACTACGCTGGACTGCTTCTCGCCTTTCCGTGGGTCCACGGGCTCGCGCGACTCGGCTTCCGAGAGGCCAGCCTGGTGACGTGGTCGCTCACGGTGGGCTACGAGGCCGTGGCGATCATCGTCAAGGAGACGCCCACGCCGCTGCTCGCCAGCAACACGTTCTTCCTCGTCTCCGCGAACGTCATCGCGATGTTCGTCAGTTTCCACCAGGAGGAGCTCGCGAGGCGCGGGTTCCTGCAGCGTCGGCTCCTCGAGCGGCGAAAGCACGAGGCCGAGGCCACCATGCGCCGCTTGCGCGAGGCACAGGATCGCCTCGCGAGGATCGAGCAGCAGTCGCCCTACGCGCTCGAGAACCTCCCGGCCTGGGCGGACATCATCGCCGCAGACATCCGGCGCGCCATCGAGGCGTCCGAGGTGCGGGTGTGGGAGCTCGACGAAGGCGAACTGCGTCCCGTCACGGCCGGTCGGTCCTCCCGGCCGCCAATCGCGGCCTTGAACGCCTCGGCACTCGTGACGCTCGAGGGTGGCGACACGGTGTTCCGCGTCGCCGGGATGACCGGCGAGGTTTACGGGGCAGTGGTCGTGTCTGGCGCGTCGGGGTGGGACGATGACGCGCAGCGCCTCGTCACGAGCTTCGTGCGACACCTGGGCGGTGTGTTCGAGATCCGGCGCATGCGGCGTGCCCTCGTGTCGGCGGCCGAACGCCGTGAAGCGGTGCGTCGCCGCATGGCAGAGCGCGGAGAACGACCCCTGCTGCTCTGCCCCGCCTGCGGCCGCTGCTACGACGACCAGGTGGAGCGGTGCCATGACGACGGCGCGAGGCTGACGCAGCGCCTCGTGCCCCTCCGGATTGACTCGCGCTACCGGATCCTGCGACTCCTCGGTCGCGGCGGCATGGGCCAGGTGTTCGAAGCGCACGACGAGGCGCTCACGCGGCCGGTCGCCGTCAAGGTCCTGCGCGCCGACCGTGGCCTGACCCCCGAGCTGCGGGCCCAGCTCTACAACGAAGCGCGCGCGGCCGCCCGGGTGCACCACCGGGGCGTCGTCGAGATCTTCGACGTGGGGGATCTCGAGGATGGCTCCGCCTTCCTCGTGATGGAGCTCGTCAGCGGTATGAGCCTCGCGTCGGTGCTCGAGGCACACGGGCCCGGCACACCGCGCCAGGTCGCGGCCCTCCTGCGGCAGACCGCCGCCGCCCTGGGCGCCGCGCACCGCGCCGGCATCGTCCACCGGGACCTGAAACCCCAGAACATCTTCCTCGTGCCCTCCGACGATGGGTTTGGCATCAAGGTGCTCGACTTCGGCATCGCGCGGTCGGTCGACATCGACGCCACGCTGAGCGGCGGCGGCATGCTCGTCGGCACCCCCGCCTACATGTCGCCGGAGCAGGTGCGGGGCACGCGCGTCGACGCCAGGAGCGACCTCTACTCGCTCGCCGTGCTCAC
>JAFNAJ010000160.1 GCA_017860085.1 Acidobacteriota bacterium
TCGGTTCTGCGCGGCGAGTCGATCACCACGCTGGTGCTGCCCGACGTGCCCGCCGGCGTGCCCTCCGACGTGCTCGAGCGGAGGCCCGACATTCGCCAGGCCGAGCAGCAGCTCATCGCCGCCAACGCCGAGATCGGCGCCGCGAGGGCCCTGTACTACCCGACCATCTCGCTCACCGGCGCCCTCGGCGTGGTGAGCACCGATCTGGCGAGGCTGTTCGGATCGCCCAGCGGCGCGTGGAGCTACCAGGGCTCGGTGACGGGCCCGATCTTCACGGCGGGGGCGATCAAGGGGCAGGTGAGGCAGACCGAGGCGGTACGGGATGCTGCCCTGCTCAACTACCAGGCCGCGATCCAGAGCGCCTTTGCCGACGTCGACAACGCGCTGGTCTCGCGCGCGAAGCTGGCCGACCAGCTGGCCGCGCAGCGGCGTCTCGTCGAAGCGTCCCGGAAGTACAGCGAGCTCGCGCGGCTGCAGTTCGAGGGCGGGGTCGCGCCCTACATGACGGTGCTCCAGGCCGAGCAGCAGCTGTTCCCGGCCGAGCTCGACGAGGTGCAGCTGCGCGCGTCGCTCCTGACCGCGATCGTCAACATCTACAAGGCGATGGGCGGCGGCTGGGTGCTGGAGGCCGAGCACCGGACGCGTTAACCGTTAGGGCACCGCGGCAGCCACCACGCCGACCTCGTGGATTGTCAGGATCCGGCGCGGCCGGATCCCGTTCGGCGATGCTGGGCGGTCCGCGGGCAGGGTCGCGCTAGGAGAACCGCGCATGGCGACCCTGCAGGTAGCGCCGCGCGTCGAGCGCCGTCGTGATGACGTTGATCACGATGGCCACGACGAACGAGACGCGCAGCCCCTGGTTCGCGACGCGTACGAGCGCCTCGGCTCGGGCATCCGGCCCGGCGGGCACGAGCAGATCGCCCGCTCCGAGCAGGAGCATCAGGATGCCGACGCCGGCCACCGTCGTGACGAGGCTGGCCACGAACCGGAATGTCGCCAGGTCTGGACGCACGAGCGTGACCGCCTTGGCGGCCATCGACGCGATCACCACCACGAGCACGGGCACGTAGAACGTCGCCCACGCCGGTCCCAGCTCGAGCGGCGAGTTGGCCAGGGTGCGCAGCCACTCGGAGTGCGGCGTCGCCGCCCAGACGGTGGCGAACGCTGCACTGAACACGAGGTCGAGCGCCACCTCGACCCGCGAGCGCGGCGATGCCGGCTGGGTACCCCGGGGCAGCGACCGGGGGTCCCACTCGTCCCACTTCTTGGCTTGTGCGGCGGCGACGTCGACGAGAGCGAACACGAGCGTGACCCACGTGAACACGGACAGCAGCGCGTTGAACGTGCCCTGGCCCAGGACGTCGAAGACCTGTTCCAGCGGCCGGCCCGCCACGGCGAGCGTGATCGTGACCGCCGCGAACACGATGACCGCGACGCCCAGTGCGAACTTCAGCGTGGCCCAGTAGTACGGGAAGAGGTTCGGCCCAATCAGGTAATGCCGCGGCCGATACCGCGCCGCGAGCAGCAGCGGACGGCCGAACGGCTTGAGCAGTTCGGCCTCGTCAGCTTCGGTGAGCGGCCGGCCGAGTTCGGCCGCGCGCTCGTCGAAGCGGGCGCGCAGGTCGTCCGCGAGCTCGGCGACGATGTCGTCCTGCTGGGCCGCTGGCAGGTGGTTGCGGACGGCGTTGAGATAGCGGTCGAGCAGCGCCATGTGTCCTCCTACAGCATCCGCGTGAGCGACGCGTCGATGCCCCGCCATTCGGTGACGAGCTGCTTGAGCACGGAACGTCCGGCGGCCGACAGGCGATAGAAGCGCTTGTTGCGGCTCTCCTCCTCGCGCCACTCGCTGGCCAGCAGGCCCTGGCTCTCGAGCCGGCGCAGGAGCGGGTAGAGCGTGCCCTCGTCGACGGGCAGGCCGGCCCCGGCCAGCGTCTTGCGGAGCGTGTAGCCGTACTGCTCCGTGCGCAGCTGGGCCAGGACGGCGAGCACCAGGCAGCCGCGGCGCAGCTCCAGCCGCAGGTTCTCGACGAGGTCGCCGACGTCGTGGGGGGCTACCATGTCGCGCATACTATGTTACGCACAGTATGCATCACACAGGGTCTGGGGGTCAAGAGCCGCCGGGCGCGCTGGCATCGGTCGGTCGAACCGGGTAGAGTTCGCCCACGGTCATCTCAGGTCAGCAGCGACGGGCCATCCAGGGTCGTGACCCCTGCCCTGCTCCCGTCCTCTGCCATGCGGGGGATGCCCCCGGGTGCCCTGACGGCGTTGCCTGACGAGTTGCTCCTGGCCGCACGCTTCCTGCTCGCCTGGGAGTACCGCTGACCGCCGGCATCGCGCGCGGGTGCGGCGCCGATGCCGGCTTCGACGACCTCCCGGGGGTCACCCGACTCGGTGCCCCAGGACGAGGCACCTCGAATCCCGTCGGTGGGCTGAATCAGATCGGCAGCGGCGTGAGCCTGGCGAGGTAGTCGCCGTTCGATCCGCGGTGGACGACCTCACAACGCCATCCTGCCGACTCCGCGTGTCCGCTCAAGGTGTCGGCGTCGACCTGCAGCCAACCGCACCAGGGGCCTGCGTGGCCGCGGAACTCGAGCTGTGTGCGGATCTCGCCGATGTATCGCCCGGCCCTGCGGTTGGCTTCGTGATAGGCGAGGTTCTCCGGGTCGTCGGTGACGCGCACGTCCAGAGAGTCCAGGAGCAGCTGCCCGCCGGGAGCGAGGAGCGACCGGGCCCGCACGAGGAAGCGCTGCAACCCCTCGATCGTCTCGACCATCCCGATGCCGTGGCCCAGCATCAGGAGGGTATCAAAAGGACCACCCTCGAACGCGAAGATGTCGGCAGGCTGCACGTCGGCCACGCCACGCCGCCTCATGACATCGACGGCCTGGGGACTGATGTCCATCGCGGTGACGAGGCGACCCTTGCGTTGCAGCGCAGCACTGTGCGAGCCCGCCCCGGCACCGATGTCCAGCACTCGTCCTTCGCAGAGGCCCGTCGCCACCTTCTCCACGTCGGTGAACGTCGCCTCGTCGCGAAAGAACAGGCTCACCGGAATGACGGCTTCTCTCCCATCGTCTCTGCGAAGGATGAGCTCCGCGCTCGTGTCGCCGTCGAGATAGGCGAGGAGCGCCTCGCCGAACGGCTCCATGGCCTTCACGGTCATTGGCGTGCCCTCATGGCTGACACGAGAGTCGCGACCTTCACTGGCCGGGCGTGTACCAGATCGGTGAGGTATACGCCCGCTCCTGCGTGACCATGGGGACTTCCTTCGGCATCGTGATCCCGAAACGCTTTGCCTCGTACGCCGTCCAGCGCGGCGTCGGAATCTCAAGCACCCGCACGTAGTAGAAGGCCCTGAGCGACGGGTCGAAGTCGGGATCCTTCCAGACGGTGATCAGCTCGGGGTCGCCGATCGTGTTGGTCCAGGAGGCGTCCTTCACATCGACCGTGTTGCCGACCGGCGGCAGCTTGCCGTCGGGGCCTGGCCTGCGGGTCGCGGCGTCTCCCCAGGCGACGTCGTAGACCTTCTCGTGCGTGTCTCCCTTGGCGTCGAGCCAGCCCTTGACGACCTGGAGGCGGTCGAGGTTCGCGCCGATGGGGTCCTTCAACGCGGCCACGAGGAAGGTCGGCGCCTTCCCGGCCGGCGCGCGATGCAGATCTCCGCCCATCGGAACGCCCTTCGCGTAGCCGATCTCAGCGGGCAGGCGGCTGGTGGCGTCCTTCGCGACGAAGTCGAAACCGCCGAAGAAGCGCACGATCATGCGCGGTCCCGTCGTCGCGTAGACCTCCCTGCGCTTCATGGCGTCCCACAGTGCCTCGCGCGTGTTCTCGGTGGACCAGACGCCTGCGTAGCCCGACGCGGCCATCTCCCAGCTCATGAGCTTGCGGCCCTGGAAGTCCATCACCACGTGCTCGTAGCGGTGCGGGTTGGGTTCCACGCCCGAGTGCTTGCCGAAGAAGTTCTCCTCCTCCGCCGTCGAGAGCGACGTGTGCGAGTCAGTGCTGCCAACGAGGCCGAACTTGAACGGGTTGACGCCGAACTGCTGCTCGATCTTGAGGCCGTTCTTCAGGGCCTCCCGCGTGTACTCGTACTGGAGCATCCCGGGCTTCTTGGGCAGCAGCATCAGGTTGCCCTTGTCCCATGTCTCGTACGCGGCGAACTCGTCGCTCGGCGAAAGCGAGGGGTGCGACTCGCCGTCACCCTTGATCTGCGTGGTCTCGTAGAGCGGCTCCCAGTTGGCCCGCGCCGTGGCCCACTCCTTCGTGAGCGGCGTTCCCTTGAAGGTTTCGAGCTTGAACATCAGCCCGTTCGACAGGTTGCCGTTGTGCGGGATCGCCAGTACCGAGCCGCCGCTCTTCTCCTCGTACGCCTGCATCCACTTCCAGAGGTCCTCGGGGTTCTCGCTCTCCGCCGTGGTGAAGGGCACGGCCTGGTCGGCCTTCGCCTTGCCGTCGCGGTAGATCACGTTTCGGTGCAGGTTGTTGCCCGTGTTGTTGCTCGTCCACTCGTAGCCGATGAATGCGGTGAACCGGCCGGGTTCGTTGTACTTCTCGATGATGGCCGTCTGTCGTTCCCACAGCGACCGTGTCAACCTGGGGTCGAGCATCACGGGCGGGATCTTGCCCGCCGACAGCGTCTCGACGACGTCGTAGGCCGCCTGCATGCCGACCTCGCCCCCCTGGGCGATCGCGTCGTGCCACTGCTTGACCGTGGGGTCGGTCATCAACTGCGGGTTGCCCTTGGCGATCTCGTTCATGGTGCCCATGGCATCGGAATGGTCGGCGACGACGAGCCAGTCGAGCGGACGACTGAGCCTGGCGGGCTCGCCGGTCGCGGCGACGACCTCCCCGCCGCGGGCGAACCGCAGGGCCTCTTCGGGGCCCAGGGTGTTGCCGCCCGCGCGGGCGTCGAGCGACATGGACGTGTGCAGGTGGGTGTCGCCCCAGTACACGACCGTCGGGTAGTTCCGCCCGGCGTAGGGCGAGAAGCCAGGCTTCTTGAACAGCTTCTCCCCTTCCTTCAGATCGACGGTCCCAATGTCCCCGACCGGCTTCTGCTGAGCGACGGCCGAGAACGCGAGAGCACCAGCGAGGACTCCCGCCAGGGCCAATCGAACGGAATAGGTCTTCATGCACACTCCTCCCTCGGAGCCGCTCGCCGTGTCCCTCGGGCTTCGGGCGAGCAGCTGGCGCGACGAGCAGGATTCTCCACGACGCCTGTCGTGGGGGCAAGCCCGGAGCGGGATCCTGCCGAGGCTAGTCCGACGCTGTGAAAATTGGCGGAGAGAGCGGGATTCGAACCCGCGATACGGTTTCCCGTATACACGCTTTCCAAGCGTGCTCCTTCAACCACTCGGACATCTCTCCCCGCGGGTGGTCGACACGACAGTCTAGCACGCAGATCAGGCCTCGAAGGTTCTCGGGTTCCAGGCTCCTGATCCCACGGTCCACTCAAGTCCCCGCCCATCAGCGGCCGGCCATCGGCGCGAGCCACACACGTGCGATGAACACTGACGGCTGAGTGCTGACGGCACGATCAACACCACTGAACTCCAGGGTCAGTTCAGGTGCTGAGGGTCACGGGTTCCCGGGGTCGAGGTCGGGTGTCCTCAGCGACGCGATGAACTCGTCCACGGCCTTCCAGTACGCCTCGGCGTTGAGGGGCACCGGGTCGTTGTGATCACCACCTTGGATCGCGTAGAAGCGCTTGGGCCCGGCGATTTCCTCGAACAGTGTGCGACCCTGCGCGTAGGGAACGATCGAGTCGTTGGTGCCATGGATGACGAGCGCCGGGGCGGCGACGCCGCGCATCCACTCGGCCGTGGGGAAACGGTAGCTCGCGAACCACGAGAACGCCCAGAGCACCGGGTACGACCGCAGCAGCGACCGCGCACCCGGGAACCCGGACTCGAGGACGATGCCGTCGGGTGCCTGACGCGACGCCGCGTACGAAGCCATGGCCGTGCCAAGCGAACGGCCCCAGTAGATGGTGGGCACGCGCGGTCGTCGGTACGACTGGTCGAAGCACGCGAGTGTGGCCTCCACATCACGATAGAGGCCGCGCTCCGATGGCCGGCCCGTGCTCAGTCCGTAGCCCCGGTAATCCACCGCGAGCACGCTGAGCCGCTGCCGGTGCAGGCCCACGAGCACCGGCGTCCACATCGACAGGTTGCCGCCGTTGCCGTGGAAGTACACCACGTGCGCCCGGGGCCTCTCTGCGGGGATCCACCAGGCTCGCAGGCGCTCACCGTCAGCCGTGTTCACGGTGATCGCCTCGAACCGGATGCCGTAGCGCATCGGGGTCTCGTCCTCGCCCCGGAACGGGAAGAAGGCCATCCGCGGCTCGGCC
>JAFNAJ010000004.1 GCA_017860085.1 Acidobacteriota bacterium
TCTGTCGGCGGGATGTTCCAGAGGGCCATGCCCAGGATGCTGGCGTCTTTCCCCATCGTCAGTCGCGGACTGAACTCGAGGGTACCCCGACTGCCAACGATCACGATGCGCCCGTAGGGCGCCAGCACCGAGAAGTCGCGCTCGAGGTTCACGTTGGCCAACATCTCGACAATCACGTCCGCGCCCCGGTTCGCGGTCATCGCGAGGATCGCGTCGAGATAGCCGTCGCGGGCGTGGTGCGCCACGCCGTGCGCGCCCTCGGCGGCCACGAGCGCCAACCCCTCATCGGATCCAGCCGTGCCAATGACCCGTGCACCAAGGGCCCTTGCCAACTGGACGCACGCGGTGCCGACACTGCCGCTCGCGCCGTGCACGAGCACGGTCTCACCGGCGACGAGGCGGGCTCGCTGCACGAGGGCGCGGTAGGCCGTCGCGTAGGGGACGCCGATGGCGGCGCCCTGGTGAAAGGTGACCTGATCCGGAAGTGGGTGAACATGGGCGGCGTCGCACGCGACGTATTCCGCGTAGGTCCCCGTGTTTCGGCGCGCCATGAGCGCGGCAACGTACACGCGATCGCCGACTCGGAGCGCGTCGACGCCACGGCCGGCCTGCTCCACAACGCCTGCGCCGTCGGACCCCGGCGTGTACGGGAGGGCCGGTTTTCGGGCATACGTGCCCGTACGGATGTAGGCCTCGACCGGGTTGATCCCGGCCGCCTCGATGCGGACCACCACCTCGCCCTCGGCGGCGACGGGCCGCTCAACGTCCTCGCACTGCAGGACCTCGGGACCCCCGAACTGATGTACGCGAATGGCCTTCATGGGCTTGCTGGCTCCTGGCGTCACGACGCGGCCCGGGTGGATTCCGTCATCGGCAATGCGCGCGCGGTGAACGCGCGCATCCTATCACACCGATCTCAGGCGCCTCGCGGCCTCAGGCCCTCCGCCGCGCCGCGCGCGCCTCGATGATCTCGTAGGCGGTCGGCAGCACGATCAGCGTCAGCAGCGTCGCCGTCACGATGCCCCCGATCACCACCGTGGCCAGGGGGCGCTGGACCTCGGCGCCGGCACCGTGCGAGATGGCCATCGGAACGAAACCCAGCGACGCGACGAGCGCCGTCATCAGCACGGGCTTGAGCCGCGCACCCGCTCCGTTCAGCACGGCCTCATGCAGGTCGAGGCCCTCTTCGCGGAGGCGGTTGATCGCCGAGATCATGACGACCCCGTTGAGCACCGCGACGCCGAAGAGCGCGATGAAACCCACTGAAGCCGAGAGGTTCAGCGTGAGGCTGCGGACCCACAGTGCGGCAACGCCGCCGACAAGCGCAAACGGGACGTTGAGAATCACGAGGGTGGCCTGGCGAAGCCGCCCGAACGTGATGAACAGCAGCAGGAAGATGATGGCGAGCGACAGCGGCACCACGAGCATCAGCCGCTGCATGGCCCGCTGCTGATTCTCGAACTGGCCGCCCCACTGCACATAGTAGCCGGCTGGGATCTCGAGGTCCGCCAGTTGCCCTTGCGCGTCGGCGACGAAGCTGCCGATGTCACGCCCACGGACGTTCGCCTGGACCACGAGCCGGCGCTCACCATTCTCGTGGTTGACCGCCTCGGGTGCTACGGTCTCGCGCACGTCGGCGACGCGCTCGAGCGGCACCATCTCCCCACCCGGCGCGCGCAGCAGCAGCGCAGCGACGGCCTCGCGGTTGGGGCGCGCTTCGTCGGGGAATCGCACGACCACGGCAAACCGGCGTGCCCCGTCGAGGACCTCGGTGGCCGTCGTGCCGCCGATCGCGGTCTCGACCATTTCCTGGATGTGCGCGACATTGAGCCCGTAGCGCGCCGCCTCGTCACGATTGATGACAATCTCGATCTCGCGCGCGCCTGACAGGACCTCCACCTGGAGGTCGGCCACGCCGTCAACGGTGGCCAGTACCTGGCGGACACGTTCCCCGATCCGCTCGAGTTGCGTGTTGTCGGCGCCGAAGATCTTGACGGCCACGTCGGCCTTCACCCCGGAGACGACCTCGTCGAGCCGCATGGCCATCGGCTGGGTGAAGTTCACCGTGAGCCCCGGCATGTCGGACAGCCGTGCCGCCATGGCGTCGATGAGCGCCTCCTTCGAGCGGCCCGTGGCCCACGTCTCGAGGGGATGGAGCACCACATAGACGTCGCCCTGGTAGATGCCCATCGCTTCGGTGGCGAGGTCGGGCCGCCCGAGCTTGGTCACCACCTGCTTGACCTCGGGGAACTCACGCACCATGCGCTCGACGCGCGTCGAGATGACGACCGACTCGTCCAGCGAGACCGACGGCAGCTTGCGGGTCTCGATCAGGATCGAACCCTCGTCGAGCTTCGGCATGAACTCGGTGCCCAGGAACGGAATCGACACGATCGCGGCCGCAACGATGGCGCCGCCAATCGCCAGCGTCCGCCCGCGGTGACGCATCGCATCCTCGAGGTGCACGACGTAGCGGTCGCGCAAGCGAGCGAACCAGCGCTCCTCGTGGTGCCCTCCCGTCACCTTCATCAGGTACGAGATGGCGACCGGGACGACCGTGAGCGACAGCAGGAGCGACCCGAGAATGGCCGAGCACACCGTGATGGCCATCGGGCGGAACATCTTTCCCTCGAGGCCCTGGAGCGTGAAGATGGGCAGGTAGACGGCGACGATGATGAGGACGCCAAACAGGATCGGGCGCGCGACCTCGGTCGCGGCCGACGACACCAGCGCCAGCCGGCGGCTCTCCGCCTCCTCGGCTGACGCGCCGGGGTGCTCCGGCGTGGCGTCGGTGCGCCGGCGCACGAAGTTCTCCATCATGACCACCGCGCCATCGACGATCAGCCCGAAGTCGATGGCGCCGAGCGACATGAGATTGGCGGACACTCCGAAGACCCGCATGCCGATGAAACCGATCAGCATCGACAGCGGGATGACCGACGCCACGATCAGCGAGGCCCGCACGTCGCGCAGGAACAACAGGAGCACGCCGACCACGAGCAAGGATCCCTCGAGGAGGTTCTTGCGCACGGTGTGTGCGGTGCGGTCGATCACCTCCGTCTGGTCGTAGAACGGCCTGATCGACAATCCCGCCGGCAGCGTCTTCTGGATCTCGTCGATGCGGGCCTTGACGCGGTCGGCCAGATCCTTGCCGTTCTCGCCCTTGAGCATGATGACCATGCCGGCCACGCTCTCGCCCCTGCCATCACGGGTCACGGCCCCCTGTCGGGGCATCGGCCCGACCTCGACGCTGGCCAGGTCTCGGACGAACACCGGTACCCCGTCGACGGCCGTCACCACGATCTGCTCGAGGTCGCCGATGCCGCGAACCAGGCCCACGCCTCGCACGGTCAGACGCTCGGACCGATGTTCGATGAACCCGCCACTGAAGGAGGCGTTGTTGGCGGAGATGGCGGCGATGACGTCGTGCAGCGTCAGGCCGTACTTCTCCAGCCGCCGTGGCTGGACGACGACGTGGTACTGCTGGGTGAGACCGCCCCAGGAGTTCACCTCGCTCACGCCCCGCACCGATCGCAGCCGGTTGCGGATTTCCCAGTCGTGGAGCGTCTTCTTCGCCATCGGATCGGCCGTGTCCCCTTCGACGAGGTACTGGTAGATCTCCCCGAACGCCGTGGCGACCGGCCCGAGCGATGGCTCGACGCCGGCTGGCAACCGCCCACGGGCGTCGGCCAGGCGTTCGGCCACCAGCTGTCTGGCGAAATACGTGGGAACCGCGTCCTCGAACACGACCGTCACGATCGACAGGCCGAACTTCGAGATCGAGCGCACCTGCTCGGCTCCCGGTGTGCCCATCAGCGCCGTCTCGATCGGGAAGGTGATGCGCTGCTCGACCTCGGGCGCCGCCAGGCCCGTGGCCTGTGAGACGACGACCACCTGGTTGTTGGTGAGGTCGGGAAACGCCTCCACAGGCAACTCGCGGACGGCGACCGCCCCCGTCACGATGACCGCGGCGAGGCACAGGAGCACGAAGAGGCGCTGCTGCAGGGCCGCCGCCGTGAAACGCTCGACCAGGCCCATGGCTAGCCCTCCTCTGGCGTCGCGGCCTTCAGCAGCTGAGACTTCAGCAGGAAGCTGCCGGTCGTGGCCACGCGCTCGCCCGCGCGAAGCCCCTGAGCGATCTCGACGAGGCCCTCGACCTCTGGGCCAGGAACCACGACGCGGCGTTCGAACCCTCCCGGAGTCTCGACGAACACGACGGTCTCGGTTCCCATCTGGTGGACCGCTTCGGCCGGTACCGCCACGACGCTGCGTGGCTCGCCGGAGCTCAGCATGACCGACGCGAACATCTCAGGCTTGAGCCTGCGATTCGGGTTCTGCAGGGCACACCGCACCATCACGCGCCGCGTCTTCGGATTGACGATGTCGCCGACGAAGGTGACGTGTGCCGGAAACGTCTCTCCGGGGTAGGCGGAGACGCGAACGTCCGCCGGTCGACCTGCCGCCACACTCGACAGCCGCGTTTCGTCGACCTCCGCCAGGGCCCACAGCGAGGACAGATCGCTGACGACGAAGAGCGGCGTGCCGGGCGTCACACCGGTGCCGGCGGTGACGAGACGCTCGAGCACGATGCCTGAAAGTGGCGCGCGAACCGGGATCAACTCGCCCGACTCGCCCGACGGGTCCTCGGCGTTTGTGATACCCAGATGCTCGAGTGCTTCCTCGGCTCGTCGTACCTCGGTCTGCGCCATGTCGAGCAGCTCCTCGGAGGCCGCGCGGTTCGCCTGGGTCCGCTGCACCTCCTGGCTCGAGATGGCCTTGCTGTCGAAGAGGCGCAGCGCGCGGCGCTCGGACTGAACCGCGAACTCGAGCTCTCCCGTCAGGCGTCGGCGCTCGGCCACCGCTTTCCGGTAGTCGGCCCAGGCTTCGTGGACACGCTCGCTGATGATCTCGCCGAGCACGGCATCCTTGCGAACCGAGTCTCCCACCTCCGCGCGCGTGGCCACGATGACACCCTCGACCATCGACCCCACGCGAGCGGTTCGGGCCTCGTCGAGGGCCAGCACGGCAGCCGCCTCGAGACGGTCGACGCGCGTGACCGAGCGCGCCGCCTGCACGACGATGCCGGCGGCTTCTCTCCCCTTGTCGTCGACGGCGACCCGACCGGTGGCGGTCTCCGCGGTGCCGCCCTCGGTCGCCGGCGGAGCAGGGCCGCGCAGGAACTGCCACGCGGCGACAGCGACGACCAGGACCCCGAGGGCTATCGCCCACACGCGGCGACCAGGCAACGTCATGGCAGGATCTCCTCTCCAAGCGCCAATCGAGCTCGAATGGTGGCGCGCACCGCGTCGAGCTTGAGGTCGAGCGCCTCGCGCTGGGCCTCGACCCAGCCGCGGTCGGCTTCGACCAATCGCAGCACCTCGCCGGCGCCCTCCCTGAAGGAGGCGCGCGCGGCCTGCCGCACGGTCTCCGCGGGCTGAATGAGGTCGCGGTCCGCACCCGACGCCCGACTCACCAGCGCGGTCGCGGTGCGCAGGGTGACCTCGGTTTCGCCGATCAGGGCGCGCGTGATGGCATCGAGATCGAGTTGCGCGGCGCGCAACTCGCCCTCCGCCCTGCTGATGGCTGCGGTGTTGCGATCGCTGAGCGGAATGGGCACCTGGACGGCGAAGACGCCGGTGTCGAGGCCGGCCGTCCGCTTGTAGCCGCCGACCACCATCACGTCGGGCACCCGCTGCGCACGTTCGAGGGCCACGCTCGTGCGAGCCCGCTCGAGGCGAGCACGGGCCGCGGCCAGCTCCGGACGGCGCTCGATGGCTGTCGCGGCGAGGGTCGACGGGTCCCCGGAGGCTGGCAGCGACAGCACCGGCTCGACCAACTGCGACGAGGTGACACCGCCAGGCAGACCGACGAGGACCCCGAGCGTCGTCAGGTGCCGATCGAGCTCGAGCCTCGCGCGCAGAAGCAGGACGTCGGTCCGGGCCAATTGAGCCTGGTAGAGGCGCAGGTCAGCTTCCGGCGCGTAGCCCTCATCCACTCGACGCCGCATGACGTCGGCAATCTCGGCCGCGCTGGTCCGCTGTTCGGCCAGGAGGATCGCCGCCTCTCGCGCTCGGAGGGCATCGAGATAGCGGTCAGCTGTCTCGAGCACGAGCTGGCGGTCGGCGTCGGCAAGCGCTGCGGTCGCACCGCCAAGATCGGCTTGCGCCACGGCGCGGCGGGCTCCGCGCTTGCCCCCCAGCTCGATCACCTGCGCGACGCTCGCGTAGGTATCGTTGGGAAAGTCGTCGGTGCTTCCGGGCGTCCAGTTCTCCGACCGGAACTCGAACACCGGGTTCGGGACCCTGCCGGCGCGCTGCGCGGCCGCCTCCGTGCCAAGTCGCAGAGCCTCGGCCGAAGCCCTGCGCGGCGAGTGCTCGCGCGCGAGCGTCAGCGCTCGCTCGAGCGGGAGCACGGCGGCATCCGCGGGCTGTCCGCGGGCCGCGATCGAGGAGGGGTCGCGGCCAGGCGGTGCGCCCGAAGTGGGCGGCGAGGCCGACGGGGTCGCGGTGAGGAGCGCAAGGGTGGCAAGCGTGGCTAGCACGGTCATGAGTCGTCGTCCCCGGCTGATGGTTCGCACGCGCTCCACGACGGGAGCGTGAGGATCGATCGGTGTGTGATGACGCGCCTGTCTGGCGGTTGGTGCGACCTGGACGCTGCACGTCTTCGCAGAGGTGCGAAGAAAAGGGGGGCCGACGCGACTATAGCATAATGAGCGAAGCTGTCATGGACACGCACGCACCCCCTGCGCGAGCCCCCGAAGGCCGACACCGGCGACGGGCGTGGCACGTCGTGCTCGCGGCGGCGACTCTGGCCGTGCTCGCCGCGTGTGGGACCGCCGACGACCCGTCGCGCGAGGCTGCCCCCCGAGAGTCGACAGGACAGCCGTCGGTCGCCGCCACGCCGGTGGCCGACCGCCCGCGGATTGTTGCGCTGGGAGACAGCCTAACGGCCGGCTACGGATTGCCCTCCAACCAGGGCTACCCCTCAGTCTTGCAGCAACTCCTGGACGAAGCCGGTTACCGCTACGAAGTCGTCAACATGGGCGTGTCGGGCGACACCTCCGCCGGGGGCCTTCGACGCGTGGACTGGGCGCTCGAGGGTGACGTGCGGGTCGTGATCGTCGCCCTCGGCGGCAACGATGGCTTGCGGGGCCTGTCGCCGGCGGACCTCGAGCGGAACCTCGGCGGAATCATCGACCGGGCGCGCGCGCGTGGGATCCCGGTCCTGTTGTGCGGCATGGAAGCGCCTCCGAACCTCGGAGCGTCTTATACACGGGAGTTTCGCGCCGTGTATCCACGACTCGCCAAGCGCGACGGCGTCACGCTGCTGCCGTTCCTCCTCGACGGCGTCGCGGGTGACCCCTCGCTCAACCAGGCCGACGGCATTCACCCGAACGCCGACGGCGCGCGGCGCATGGCCACGCTCGTCCTGTCGCGCTTGGAGCCGCTGCTCGACCGGCGTGGGACGTCATGATCAAGCTGGCCGGGGTCTCGAAGACCGTCATGAGCGGCGGCCAGCCGCTCACCATCCTCCACCCCACCGACCTCGACGTCGCACGCGGGCGCAGCGTCGCCATCGTCGGGCCGTCGGGCAGCGGGAAGTCGACGCTGCTTGGGCTCATCGCGGGCCTCGATGCCCCGACGACCGGGACGATTGCCATCGACGGCGTGGAGATCACGACCCTGGGCGAGGACGCCCTGGCGAAGCTGAGGG
The DNA here is from genome assembly GCA_017860085.1 of Acidobacteriota bacterium. Taxonomy (GTDB): domain Bacteria; phylum Acidobacteriota; class Vicinamibacteria; order Vicinamibacterales; family JAFNAJ01; genus JAFNAJ01. Next base: position 7,714 of record JAFNAJ010000004.1, read on the forward strand.
GCCAGAAGATCGGCTTCGTGTTTCAGTTCTTCCACCTGATTGGGTCGCTCACGGCGTTCGAGAACGTGCTGGTCCCAATGGAGCTCGCCGGCGTGCGGGAGGCCGAGGACCGGGCCCGGCAACTGCTCGCCGAGGTCGGCCTGTCGGGCCGCGGCCATCACTACCCGTCGCAGCTCTCCGGCGGCGAGCAGCAGCGTGTCGCCGTCGCTCGGGCCCTGGCGAACGATCCTCCGCTGCTGCTGGCGGACGAGCCCACCGGTAACCTCGACAGCCGCAATGGTCAGCATGTCGTCGACCTGCTCTTCGAGATCAACCGCACTCGGGGCACGACGCTGGCGCTCGTCACCCACGACCGGGAATTGGCGGCCCGCGCGGAGATGCGGATCGAGCTCCGCGACGGCCGGGTGGTGGCGCGACGTGGACCGGGCCCTCTCGATGGCCCGCACGCGGGTGTGGCCGCAGAGCCCATTGTCCGCTGAGGCAGGGCCATGACATTCGTTGCCCGCATGGCTGTGCGCGAGATCAAGGCGTCGTGGAAGCGCCTGCTGTTCTTCTTCTTGTGCGTCGCCATTGGGGTTGCAGCCATCGTGGCGCTCCGCTCGGTGGTGCAGACCGTCCGCGGCGCCCTGCAGGATCAGGCCCGCGCCCTGTTGGCGGCCGACGTCGTGGTGCAGACCAACCGCCCATGGGACGACCAGACGTTGACCAAGGTCGACGAGCGCCTGGCCGAGGCGCGGGTCGCAGCCCGCACCGAGCTGATTGAAACGACGACCATGGTGCGTCCCGCCGACCCCGCAAAGGGCGGCGTGCGGATGGTGGAGCTACAGGGGATCTCCCCGGGGTTTCCCCTCCATGGGGCCGTGGTGCTCCAGGACGGTGTGCGGTTCCGTCACGAACTGCTCGCTGACCGCGGCGCGCTCGTCCGTCCGGAGCTGCTCGTGCAGCTGGACCTGCGGGTCGGCGATCGCCTGCTCATTGGCGACACGTCGTTCACGATTCGAGGCGTCGTCGCGAGCGAGCCCGGCAGACGAGTTGGCGCGTTCAGTTTTGGCGGGCGGGTCCTGGTCGACCGCGCCGAGCTGCTTGGCACGGGCCTGTTGAGCCTCGGCAGCCGGGCGCGCTACGCGATCATGCTCCGCGTGCCGGACGACTCGATGGAGCAGCTCGTGCGCACGTTGCGTCGTGACTTCCCGCAGCAGTACGTCAGCGTGAGGTCGTATCGCGGTACCGAGGACCAGATCGGCGAGGAACTGCAGCGAGCGGAGAACTACCTCAGCCTCGTGGGCTTTGTCGTGCTCGTGCTGGGCGGGATCGGGGTCTGGAGCGTGACCCGCGTGTTCGTCCACCAGAAGGTCCGGTCGATCGCCGTGATGAAGTGCGTCGGGGCCTCGAGTGCGCAAGTGCTTGCCGTCTACGTCACCCAGGTCGCGGCGCTGTCGATGGCTGGGAGCCTGCTGGGCGTGGCCTTGGCACGCCTGGCGCTGCTGGCCATCCCATCCAGGTGGCTCGACGGGCTGGGTGGTGTGACGCCGAGCCTTACGACGTCGGCCGTTCTCCAGGGAGTCGGGGTCGGCCTGCTGGTGTCGTTGCTGTTCGCCCTCGTCCCCCTGCTCGAGACGAGGCGCGTCAAACCGCTCCTGCTGCTGCGCGACCAGGTGACGGCGGCGCCACCCTCTCCGGCGGAGCGGCGCAGGCTGCGCGAGCGGGTGGTCGGGCGGCTGCGGGGCACCGACTGGACCAAGGTCGCCACGGCGTTCGGCGTTGGTCTCGCCCTCGCCTTGGTGGCCGGATGGCAGGCCGGATCGCTGCGTGTCGGCCTGTTGGTGTCGGTGGGGTTTCTCGCGGTGGCGCTCGTGCTGGGCCTGGCGGCCACTGGCCTGGTTCGCGCGGTGCGTCCCCTCCGCCGGGTGCGCGTGTTTCCGGTCAGGCATGCGGCCATCAGCGTGCAGCGCCCCGGGGGCCAGACCCGCGTCATTCTCATCGCGGTCGGCCTCGGCGCGTTCCTGATCCTCGGCGTCAAGGCGCTCGAGCGCAACCTGCTCAACGAGTTCTCGATCGAGGCTCGTGCCAACGGTCCCGACCTGTTTCTCATCGACGTGCAGCCCGACCAGGCGGAGCCGCTCGCGCGATTCCTCGAGGGTGCCGGACTGCAGTCGCCGGCGAGACTCCTGCCGGTGCTCCGGGCACGGGTGACGGGCGTGAAAGGTCGCGACGTCAGTCTCGAGTCGTTCGACGACGTGCGATCGAGAGGCTCGCTCGCCCGTGAATACGTGGTCACGTTCCGAGATCGCCTCGAGCCGAACGAGACGATTGTCGACGGCCAGTTCTGGACGGCTGCCCCGGCCACCGACGTCGAGGTGTCGATTGAGCGGAGCATCCGCGACCGATTCCGGATCGCCATTGGCGACCGTATACGGTTCGACATCCTCGGTCGGGTCATCGAGGCACGCGTGACGAGCGTCCGCGAGGTCGAGTGGGCTGACACGCGTGCGGGCGGCTTCATGTTCGTCTTCCGCCCCGGGGCGCTCGACCAGGCGCCGCGTACCTACATCGCGATCGCGCGAGGGCCCGGGGACGCAGCCGAGCGGGCGCGACTGCAGCGGGCTGCCGTGGACCGGTTTCCAAATGTGTCGATCATCGACGCCCGGGAGATCGCCAAGACCGTGGAGGAGGTGTTGGGCAACGTCACGATGGCGGTCTCTGTGGTTGGTGCAGTCGCGGTCTTCAGCGGGGCGCTGATTCTCATCGGCTCTGTGGCGATGACCAAGTTCGAGCGCCTGCACGAGGCGGCCGTCTTCAAGACGCTTGGTGCGGGCACGCGCACCATCGCGGCGACGATGGCGCTCGAGTACGGTACGCTTGGCCTGCTGGCGGGTGCCATCGGCGGCCTCGCGTCGGTGGCGTTGTCGTGGGTCGTGGCGTCTCGGGTGCTCGACATCCGGTGGGATCCGAGCGCGCTCTACGTGGCCGCCGGTGTCGTCATCACGGCCCTGACCGTGACCGTGGTCGGCGTTGTTGCCAGCGTCGACGTGCTCAGGCGGAAACCGTTGTCCGTGCTCAGGGCCGAGTAGCGGTCCGAGGCGGAACGACAGGCGGCCTGAAGGCCGACCGCGCACCGGGGGTGGGGAGAGCCGGACTTGCGGTCTGGTGGCGAGGGCGGGGCATGGTAAGATCAAGGGTCGGCTGCCAGCCCCCGGCGGCCTCAGGAGTGCACGCAAGATGGACATGACCCACTACCGGGAATCGCTGCTGCGCAAGCGAGCCGAGATCCTCAGCGAGGGCGGCATCAGGCCACTGCAGACCACGATGGAGAACAACAGCCGGCAGGGCGACCTCGCCGACCAGGCCAGTGGCAACAACGAGGTGCATATCCAGTTGAAGCTGCGCCAGACCGACGCGAAGATCCTGACGGCCATCGAGGAAGCGCTGTCGAGGATCGACAAGGGCAGCTACGGGATGTGCCGCGACTGCGGCGAACCGATTGCCGCCGCACGTCTGGAGGCGATTCCGTGGACCCGCGTGTGCATCACCTGCAAGGAGAAGCAGAGCGCGTGAAGACGTCCGACCTCACAGCCCTCCTCGGCGAGTTCTACCGCGAGAAGGCGGCGTTGGTGAGCCGACACATCGCGGGCGCGGCGCTCGTCTCGTCGTACGAGTTCAACAATGCCTACCAGTACATCATCAACCGCGATGAGACGCACCTCGACTGGCTGAGATCGGCGCTGGCCGATCAGGGTGTGACGGTGCCGGCCGACGTCGCGGCGCGTCCCACGCCGGCTGGTCGACGGGGCGCGGAACTCGAGAAGGCCGTGATCGAGGACGATGCCCGCCTCGTCCGTGAGTTCGTGACGACGTGGACGCCACGCGTCGCCGGTATGTCCCACGCCCGGCACCGCAAGATGCTGCAGATCGTCCTGGGGGAGTCCCAGGAGCAGCAGCGGTTCTTCGACGACATGCTCCGCGGCCGCGACGACGTGCTGGGTCGCCGTCATGCGAACACCGGCACGGGTGGCGGCGTGCTCGGCCAGCGCTGGCGCGAGTGACCGTCCGCATCGCGGTCGCGCTCGGCAGCAACCTCGGCGACAGACACGCGCACCTCGACTTCGCGGTCGGCAGACTCCGAAGCGCTGTCGACGCGCTCGTCGTGTCGCGCGCCATCGAGACCGATCCCGTCGGCGACTCGAGCCAGCCACGCTACTTGAACGCGGCAGCTGTCGGCGCGACGACGCTGTCCGCCCGCGCGCTGCTGGAGTTCCTGTTGCGAGTCGAGGCTGAGCGAGGCAGGCAGCGGCCGCATCCCGGGGCCGCGCGGACGCTCGATCTGGACCTGGTGTTCTACGGCGACGCGATCATCGCCGAACCCGGGCTCGAGGTGCCGCACCCGCGGTTCCGCGATCGGGCCTTCGTGCTCGAGCCGCTCGCCGAGGTCGCGCCGGATCTGCGCGATCCCGTGACGGGGCTCACCGTCGAGGCGCTCCTGGCCAGGCTCTAGAAACGGGGACACTCACCTTTTTCGATGATTACGATTCTCGACATGACGAATCTGTCATGGGCGAAAAAGATGAGTGTCCCCATTTCCGTCGATCAGTGGCCGCCCGACGCCGGCGCCTCGGCCGGTGTTTCAGGGCGGTGCACGCCCCGGCGCAGTCCTGCCAGCCCCTCCTCGAAGAGCGTGTAGACCGTCGGCACGAACACGAGCGTGATGAGCGTCGAGGTGGTCAGCCCCCCGATGACCACCCGGGCCATCGGCGCCTGCAACTCGCCGCCCTCGCCGAGCGCCAGCGACATGGGCACCAGACCGAGCACCGTCGTGAGCGTGGTCATCAGAATGGGGCGCAGGCGGGTGCGACCGGCCAGCTCGACCGCGTCCCGGAGTGGCATCCCATCTCGGCGTCGCAACGTGTTCGTGTAGTCCACGAGCAGGATCGCGTTGCTGACCACGATGCCCGCCAGCATGATCACGCCAATGTAGGCCTGCATGCTGAACACCGTGTTCGTGAGCTTCATCGCCAGCACCACGCCGATGGCCGCGAGCGGAATCGAGAACATGATGATGAACGGGTCGCGCAGCGACTCGTACTGCGCCGCCATCACCGCGTAGACCAGGACAATCGCCAGGATCAGCAGCAACTGGAGCTGTCGGAACGCCTTGGCCTGTTCCTCGACCTCGGCGCCGAACCCGACCGAGAAGTCCTTGGGGACCCGCAGCTGGGGCAGCAGGGCCTGCACCGACTTGACGGCCTCGCTGAGCGACGTCTCGATCTCGGCGTTGACCGTGGCGATGCGCTCCTGGTTCTTCCGATCGATCTGCGTCGGGCCCGCCTCGGGCTCGACGGCCATGAGGTTCTTGGCCTCGACCACCTGGCCCGTCGGCGTGCTGACCAGCAGGTCGTCCACGTCGGCGACGCGCTCGCGGTCCTCCTCACGCAGTCGAACGATGATGGGATACTCGAATCCGCGTTCACGGTAGTAGGCGGCCTGCGTGCCGGCGACGTTGGTGCGGATGGTGTTGGCGACGCCGCTCACCGTGAGACCCAGCAGCGCGGCCTTGTTGCGGTCGACGCGCACCGCCAGTTCGGGGCGGCCCTCTTCGCGACCGCGACGCACGTCGGTGACGCCCGGCGCGCTGCGCATGAGCGCCTCCGCCTCGACCATGAGACGCTTCGCGTCGTTCAGGTCGTGCCCGCGGATCTCGAGCGCCAGTCGCGCGTCGGTCATGCCGCCGAACATCCGGCTCATCTGGAAGTTGCCACCGGAGGCACGGGCCGTGACGATCACACCGGGAAGCCCTGAGAGCTGGCGGCGGAGCGCCATGGCGATATCGTTGTTCGAGCGAGTCCGCTCGGCCCTGGGCACGAGCCGGACCGTGACGTCGCCGCGGTGCGTGCCGCCGCCCATCCACCCGCCACCCCCGGCGGACGTGATCATGTTCGTGGCCTCGGGGACGTTCTTCCGGATCATCTGCTCGAGCTGCAGCATCACCGCTTCCGTTCGTTCGATGCGCGTGCCCACGGGCAGCTCCGCGTTGACGCGGACCTCGCCCTCGTCAGCCTGCGGCATCAACTCGAACTGCAGGGTGCCCATCAGCGCGATGGCCAGCACGAACAGCCCGGCTCCGACGAGGAGGACCGTCGGCCGGTGCTCGAGCGCCACGTGCAGGAGCTTGCGATACCCGTCGTCGAGGCGCTGGAGCGCCAGTTCACTCTGAACGTACAGCCGGCCCATGACGCCCTTGCGTTCCTTCCCTGTCGTGTGGATGAGCAGCTTCGAGCACAGCACAGGCACGAGGGTGACGGCGACGAACAGCGACATCGACAGCGAGAAGATCACGACCATCGCCAACTGGCCGAACAACACGCTCGAGACTCCGGAGAGGAAGAAGAACGGCACGAAGACCGCGCAGTGCGTCAGCGTGGAGGCCAGGATTGCCGACCAGATTTCCTCGCTCCCGTCGATGGCCGCCTGGAGCCGGCTCTTGCCGAGCGCCATGTGGCGTTCGCTGTTCTCGAGGACGACGATCGCGGCGTCGACGATCATGCCGACGCCCAGCGCCAACCCCCCGAAGGTCATCGTGTTGAGCGTGTATCCCCCGAAGTAGAGCAGGACGAACGTGCCGATGATCGAAATGGGGATCGACGTGCAGATGATGAGCGTCGCCCGCGCGCTGCGCAGGAAGGCGAAAATCACGAACACGACGAGGAACGAGCCGAGGAGCACGGCCTCGCGGACGCCGGCGATCGAGGCCTCGATGTAGCTCGACGTGTCGTTCGTGATGAGGATCCTGATGCCGCGAACCTCGCGGTTGATGCGCTCGACCTCGGCGCGCACCGCCTTGGCCACGGCGACGGTGTTCTCGCCCGACTGCTTCTGCACCTCGAGGCGGACGCCGGGCCTGCCGTTCACCCGCGTGATGTTTCTGACGTCCTCGGTGCCGTCGCGCACGGTGGCGATGTCGCGCAGGTACACGGGCACGCCATCCTTGGTCATCACGACGAGGTTGCGGATCTCGTCGAGGTTCGCGAACTGCCCGGGGCTGCGCAGCAGGTACGTCATGTCCCCCTCGTCGATCTCCCCGAGGGGGATGTTCTGGTTCTCGGTGCGCAGCAGGGTGATGACGCGGTCGACCGAGAGGTGCAGCGCCGTGATCTTCTCGCGCGACAGTTCGATGCGAATCTGCCGGCGCAGGCCGCCGCGCACCGTCACCGCCGCGACGCCCGGCACGCGCTCGAGGCGGCGCGACAACTCGTTTTCCGCCAGTTCGCGCAGCGTCACCGGGTCGTAGTCGCCTTCGACGGCGAGCCAGATGATGGGAAACTGCGTCGAGTCGAACTTGAAGACGACGGGCGGGTCGGCATCTTCCGGCAGCCGCCCGCGCACGCGGTCGAGCCGGCTCCGCACGTCGTCAGCCGCCACGTTGAGGTTCGTGCCGTACGCGAAATTCAACCGGACGGTGCTGCTGCCCTCCGACGACGTCGAGTTGATCTGCTCGAGCCCGGCGACCGCCGCCACGCTCTGCTCGATGGGACGCGTGATCGTCTCCTCGATTTCGCGGGGGCCGACGCCCGGATAGCTGACCCGGACCGTGAGGCTGGGAAAGCTCACCTCGGGCATCAAGTCGACCGGGAGCTTCGCCAGGGAGATCGCGCCGAGGAGGATGATCACGGCGCTGATCATGAACATCGTGACCGGGCGGTGAATGGCCGTACGCGGAATGCTCATGGCTCGATCCTGGGGACGGGAACGGTCCGACGACTGATTCAACAGACGGTATCAACCACTATAGCGCTCATGACGCCGGGCGCGGTGACGGCTGGTCGGGTCGACCTGCCTGGCTCTGAGGACCGCCGGGACCGCTGGCTCGGCCTCCCTGGGGACCGCGGCTCGCACCGGCCATCAGCACCGGGTCGCCATCGCGAAGTGCCGCGGCTCCGGTCGTGATGATCTGCTGCCCTTCGCTGACCCCCCCGAGGACCTCGGCCATCTTCTCGTCCTGCAGGCCGAACTGGACCTCGGCGAACCTTGCCACCATCGACGGGGCTGGCGCCGCGCCGGAGCCGCCCGCCTGTCCTCTTCCTGCAGAAGGGCCGCCTGCCAGAGGCGAAGCGTCGCGGGCGCCGGGCGCTCCGCCAGCCGGCGAGGCCGCGGCCCGCTCCACGGTGAACACGCCGCGCTTGCCGTCGACGTCGACGACCGCATTGCGCGGCACCACCAGGGCATTCGCGCGCTCGTCGACCTTCAACGCCACGCGCGCATACATGCCGGGCTTCAGCCGGTCTTGCGGGTTCGGGATCTCCACCTCGATCTGCGCCGTGCGAGTCGAGGGGTCGAGCACCGGCGCGACTCGAGCCACGATGCCCGAGAACGTCTCACCCGGATAGGCGTCGACATCGACGCGCGCGGACGTGCCGGCCGCGACCCGCCGCAGATCCCGCTCCACGAGGTTGGCGACGAGCCGGACGACATGGATGTCGACCACCGACGCGACCGGGGAGTTCGTACTGGCAAATGCTCCAGCGTCGAGGCTGCGGCTTCCGACGAACCCATCCAGCGGCGAGACGATCCGCGTGTTGGCCAGGTTGATCCGAAGTTCCTCGAGCCTGGCCTTGGTCTGCTCGAACTGGGCGCGGGCGAGGTCGAGTTGAGCGACCGCCGCCTGGTACCGAGACTCGGTGTCGTCGAGCGTCTGCTTCGGGATTAGCTGGCGGCCGAACAGGTTGCGCGACCGCTCGGCGTTCGACTCGGCGAACTTCAGGTCGGCCTCGCGCTGGCGGATGGTTGCCTCCCCGACCTGGTTGGAGGCCTGGGCTTGGCGCACCTGCTCGCGAATCTCCTGGTCCTCGAGTTGCGCGATCAGCTGGCCTCGGGCGACACGGTCGCCGAGGCGGACGTTCACCGATTGCAGCCGCCCGCTGACCTTCGGCACGACGTCGACCGTGGTGAAGCCGATGAGGTTGCCCACCACCGCCACCTCCTCGGCCACGTTGGCACGCGACACGACGGCCAGTTCCACGGTCATCGGCGGGCGCGCGAAGGCGCCCGGCCCGCCCATGCCGCCAGGGCGTCCACCCGCACCGGCGTTCGGCTGCGCGCCGCCCGAACCGAAGAACCAGTAGTACCCGGCGACGGCCACCACCAGCACTGCGACGATGAGGATGATCCTGCGCATGAGTCCTGTCCTACTGTGATCCGCCGCCCAGGGTGGCCGACGACGCGGCGCTCGTCGAGCCTCGCGAGGCCGTCTGCTGTACCCGGTCGAAGTCCACGATCGACTTCTGGTAATCGAGGCGCGCCCGCAGTTCGACGATCTGCGCGTCGAACAGGTCGCGCTGGGCCTGCACCACGAAGAAGTTGGTCGACATGCCCACCTCGAACTTCGACTCCTCGGCCTCGAGCCGCTTCTGGGCCAGCTCGCGAGCCGCGGTCGCTGCCTCGACGCGCCGGAGGTTGCTCTCGATCTGCGACGCGATGTTGGTGACCTCCGTGGCCACCTGCAGCTCGAGGGCGCGGATCCGTGCCCGGGCCTGTGAGACCTGCAACTTGGCGCGGGCGTGTTGCGCGTCGGCCGCGCTCGTGCCGAGCGGGTAGCTCATCACGACCGAGGCGTTCCACTGAGGGTAGTCGGCCGCTCCCATCATCGAGACCGCATCACCGTAGCCGCCGGGAATCACGGCGATGACCGGGCCGCCCGTTCCCTCGCGGATGTAGCGTGTGCCGCCGATGCCCTGCAGCCCATAGCCGGCCTGGAAGTCGAGGGCTGGCAGCCGCTGGTTGCCGAGGTAGTCCACGTTGACCAGGCTGCTGTCGAGCTGCTTGCGCGCCTGCCGCAGATCGGTGCGGCCTTCGAGAGCGGAACGGACGGCGCCTGTCAGATCGATGGGGACCGGCCTGAAATCGGGACGATCGACCGGCACGATGATGGCCGGCCACATCGGGTCGTCGGTGCCGCTCACGATGAGGCGCTTCAGGGCGAGCTCGGCCGTCTTCAGGGTCTGATCGGCCTGGGCGAGCGACTGACGCCTCGTCGCGGCCTCGGACTCGGCCTGATACACGTCGATCGGTGCGAGCGTGCCCACCTCGACGCGGACCTGGTTGTCCTCGACCAGCTTCTCGGCAAGGGCGAGGGAGCGCCGCGCCACCTCCACGGCCTCGCGCGCCGCCACCAGGTCCCAGTACGCGTTCCGGACGTTGGCGACGGTGTTCACCAGCGTTGACTGGAGCTGGATCTCCGAGATGTCGCGGTTGAGCGTCTGCACCTCGAGTTGCTGGCGGGTCAGGTCGATCTTGAAGCCGCGCAGCAGCGGCTGCACCACGCCGAACGACAGCGTGGCGTTGTACTGCGGCGTGAACGTCGTGAAGAGGTTCGTCGAATCCTGCTTGCGGTTGTTGAACCCCACCGTCACGCTGCTGCCGTACCAGGGAAGGCTCCAGTTCGTGCCCACGTTGGCCGTGCCGGTGGTGTTCTCGACGCGGACGCCGCCGATCAGCTGGCTCGTGGGAAGCTGCACGATGTAGTTGCGGCCGATGGTCGAGGTGACCACCGGCTGATAGGTGCCGCGCAGCGACGCGATGGTGAGGTCGTACGTCTGCGGGTTGATCCGCTCGACCGCGATGTCGAGGTTGCGGTCGAGCGCGCGAGTGACGGCTTCGTCCACCGTCAGGTCGACCGCAGACGCCCCGGGGCCTTGGGCACCCGTGACATAGCCAGACTGCGTGGCCGCGTCGCGCATGAGCTCGGCAAGGCGTGCGTCCGACACCGACTGCGCGTGGGCGTCCGTCGGCGCCGCGCCTGCGAACGCGACCACCACCAGCGTGCAGCTCAGCACAAACCTCCTCACGGGCATCTCCTTGGGCGAGTGTCTCGAGCTTGTGACCCTGTGACAGGCCTTGGACAGGAACGGCCGCGCGTCACCGCGGCGGCCCCGGGGCTGCAGGAACTCGGCGCGAGGTCCGGGCGCTGTCGAGCCGCTTGTGGAAACCCTGCAATTTCACGCGCTGTTCGGCCGAAAGGACCCGATACATGCGGTAGACCATCAGGGTGCGGCCCCGATACAGGGCCGACCGGGCGGTTTCGGTCCGAGCGACGGCCTCGGTGACCTGGGCCTCGGTCGCCGTGCCCGCGGTGAGCAGGTCCGAGACCGCCTGCTCGAGCCGGTCCAACTCGGCCTTGTGGGCGCGAAGCTCAGGCATCACCGACTGGAAGATCGCCTCCAGCGTCTGCGCCTGCTCCGACGTGATCCCGACCTCCTGCTGCACCCGCGCTGACAGCCACCACTTGTGGCGGTCGCTGCTCTGACCGTCCTGGCTGGCCTGCCCAGCCAACGTCACCGGGACCGCGAGGGACACAAGAACCGTCAGGCAAGCAGCGATGCGAATTCTGGACATCATGGCGAATTCCCGACCTGAGCGGACATACGACCCACGGGCGTGGGACGTTTACGCGGCGGGGGCTGGGCCGCCCACGACCCGACTACTTCCGTGTCATCCGCTCGAGCCGTTCGATGACCTCGCCGATGATGTTGTTCGGCGTCGACGCGCCCGCCGTCAGGCCGACCGTGACGGGTCCGTCGATCGGCAGCCACCCGGCCGTGGTGATCTCAGCCACGGCCTTCCGTGGACTTCCGGGCGGGGTCACCGGGCGATGCCTGATGGCCCGCTCCGACACCAGGCAGTCCGGCTCGGCCACGTGGTAGGTGGGCACGCGCTCAGCGCAAATGTTGGCGAGGTTGCAGGTGTTGCTGCTGTTGTAGCCACCGACCACCACCATCAGGTCGAGGCACTGCTCTTTGAGCATGGCGACCACGGCGTCCTGGCGCTCCTGCGTGGCGCTGCAGATGGTGTCGAAGGCGCGGAAGTGGTCGGCGAGGGCGTCTTCGCCCCAGCGGTCGACCATCGCCACCCGGAACATCTCGCCGATCTCGAGCGATTCGGACATCAGCATCGTCGTCTGGTTGGCCAGACCAATCCGCTCGAGGTGCACGTCGGGGTCGAAGCCTGGCGAACTCGCCGCGCCGAAGCGCTCGAGGAACGCCTCGCGTCGGCCCCCATGGCGAATGTAGTCGCACACGGCGGCCGCCTCGGCCTTGTCAAGGACGACCAGGTAGCTGCCACCAGGGTACTTCAGCGTCTGCGACGCGGTGGCCTGCGTTTCCTCGTGGTGAACCTTGCCGTGGATGATCGACGTGAAGCCGTCCTCCGCGTACCGTCGCACGTTCTTCCAGACGTTGAGCACCGATCCGCACGTGGTATCCACGAGCGTGCAGCCGATCGCGTCGAACCGCTGCATGTCCTGCACCGACACGCCAAACGCGGGCAGGATGACGACGTCGTCCGAGCCCAGGCGATCGACGCTCTCGCCGGGATCCGAGAGGAACCGGATGCCCGCCGCGCGCAGCTTGTCGTTCACGTGCGGGTTGTGGATGATCTCGCCGGTCAGGAAGACCTGCCGCTGCTGGAATCGCTGGCGGGCCTGATAGGCGTAGTCCACCGCCCGGTCGACGCCGTAGCAGAAGCCGAACTCACGCGCCAGATGGATGGTCAGCCGTCCAGACCTGAACGTGAAATCCTCGGCCTTCACGCGGTCAACGATCGCGCTGTGGTAGTCGGCCGCCAGCTGGCCGGCCACGGCTTCCTTGAGATCGAGGCCTTTCCGAAAGATCAGAGGGGGCACGGCGAGCGGCTTACCGAGTCGGCGCCGTGGGATCGCCCACGCGGGGGGTCAGCGCATCGATGGTCCGGAGCGGTTCGATCCGTGGCGCGAGGAGCGCGGCCTCGACCTCCACCAGGAACTGCTCGTCGTCTGCGGCGTCGAACGCCGCCGTGCGGACCGAGGCCGTTCGGCTCGTCGCGGGCACGTCGGTTCGCGCTCGCGCCGTCAAGGCGAAGTCGTGGCCCTGCTCGTGGCGGTCCAGGAACCGCCCGGCGGCCAGTCCTGACACCAGGCCCACCACGGCGGCCGCCGCCACCCAGCGCCGCGCCACCATCCGGACCGGGTGCGCCAAGGCCGACATCGCCGGGAACGTCAGTACGCGGCCTGGCTCCGCGGCGGGATCGAGCCGTCGCAGGATGGCACTGTGCTGCCGGGCGAGCCGGCGCTCGGTGAACACGGCGTCGGCCTCGCGCTCGACCTCGCAGCGGGTTTCGGCGAGCGACGCCTCGAGCGCGGCCAACTGCTGCGCACAGGCCGGACACGTCTCGAGATGGGCGCGCACCTCGGGCGGTAACCCTGGGCCCGCAGCGCCGGTCAGCGCGGCGAGGTTCAGCGCGTCCACATCAACGTGGCCCCTCCGCCGCCCCTCGAATCGCTTGGTCCACATCGTCGTCACCTCGGTGCCGGTCAGCGGCCGGCCCCAGCCAGGTCGGCGAGCACGTGCCGCAGCCGTCGAACGGCCCGGAACAGGTGGACACGCACTGTCGATTCGTTCATGCCCGTCAGTTCGCCGATCTCCCGGCTCGAATACCCGCCATAGTGGCTCAACAGCAGCACCTGCCGCTGGCGGCTCGTCAGACCGTCAATGGCCCTGGCGAGGCTGGTCGCCCGCTCGTGGCGAAGCAACGCCTCTTCCGGCGAGGCGTCCGAGGCTCGCGGTTCGCGCGCCGACTCGTGACGCTCGGGCATGGCGGTCAGCCACTGCTGCCGGCGTCCTCGCGCCTTCAGCCGATCGAGGCATCCGTTGACGAGGATCCGGTTGAACCAGCTCTCGAACGGCCACTCCTCCCGAAAGCTCGGCAACCCGACAAACGCCTTGACGAAGGCGTCCTGCACGGCCTCGTCCGCGTCGGCCGCGTCCCGCAGGTAGCAAAACGCCAAGCGGGAGGCGCGCCGCTGGAGCCGGGTCACCAACGCGCCGAAGGCCTCCCGCGCACCCTCGCGGTCGCCGGACGCCAGCAGCGCCTTGGCCCGGGCCGCTAACCCGGACCCATCCTCGGACGACACCAACGACACGGAGGGAGCCGACTCTGTCATCTGGTTTACGCCACGGCGACGTGGACGTTTACCCAGTGTACCACCCCGGAGGCGGTGGCACCGAGCGCCTATTGGGCGCTGTCAGGCAACGGCGAGGTCCGACCCGGCCTTGTGCGTGGCCGAGGGCGAGGGGAGGACGAAGGCGAACTGGCTGCCGCCCGCGGGCGTGCGCTCGAACCAGATACGGCCGCCGTGCTGCTCGATGAGGGCGCGGGAGATCGCGAGACCCAGGCCCGTGCCGCCGGAGGTCTGCCGCTCGTGGACACCGAGCCTGGAGAAGGGCCGGAACAGGCGATCGACCTGGTCGTGGGGGATGCCGGGGCCCTGGTCGAGCACCGCGACCACGGCGCCCTCCGGTGTGGGCCGGGCCTCGAGGACGACGACGCTGCCCGGCGGTGAGTATTTGATCGCATTGCCCAGCAGGTTGGTGAGCACACGCAGCAGGTGATCGTGGTCGCCCGACACGCCGCCGAGGTCGGGCGCCACGTCGAGGCGAACCTGCACCCCACGGGTGGCGGCCAGGCCCTGGATGACCCGGACGGCTTCATCGAGCAGCGGCGCGAGCGCCATGGGCGCCAGGCAGAAGGGCATGCGGCCCGCTTCGATCTTCGAGAGGTCCAGGAGATCGTTGACCAGCCGGACGAGGCGCTCGGTGTTGGCGAGGGAAATCTCGAGCAGTTCGCGGTCTTCTTCGGCCAGGCGGTCGCCGCTGCCGCTCAGCGCGAGCTGCAGCGCGCCGTGCACCGAGGTCAGCGGCGTGCGGAGCTCGTGGCTGGTCATCGAGACGAATTCGCTCTTGAGCCGGTCGATGTCGCTCTCGGTCGTGACATCGGTGTACGTGAAGACCCGACCCTGCAGGCCGCGCTGGTTGACCACGGGGCACGAGTACCGGCGGATCACCCGCCGGCGAGGCGCCGACAGCACGAGCAGGTCCTGGTGCGGCTCGAGCGGCCGCGCGAAGTGTCGCTCGAGGCGATCCCGGTACGCCTCCGGCTCCTCAGACCGCTGTTCGAGCGACCGCTGCAGGACGCCGACGTTACCGCTGAGCAGTTCGTGCACGGAGAAGCCCAGCAGTTCGCCGCATCGCTGATTGACCGCCACGAGGTGTCGGTCGGCGTCGTAGAGGAGGAGTCCGTCGTTGGAGGCATTGAGAATCGAGTGGAAGCGGTCGCGCTGGTTCGCGGCATTCTCGAGCGCGTGGTTGAGTTGATCGTCTCGGCGCGCGCTGGCGGCGCCGACGCTGTTGAGGGCACGCGCCAGGGCCCGCAGGTCGGTCGATCCCTCCACGGGCATCGTGGCCGACAGGTCACCCTGCCCGAGGCGCCTGGCTGCCTCGGTCGCCGATCCGATGCGCTGGCTGAGGCGGCCGACGAACAAGGCGCCGAGCGCCAGCGATCCCACAGCCGCTGCGACGAGGCCGACCGGGTGGCGCGACCAGCCTGCGGCCGCGCCCAGCAGCAGCGACGGGCCCACGACCCCGGCCAGGCAGCGCACGCGCAGCGACAGGTGGGCCACGTCTCTTGTTCCTACAGGCAGAGCCGGCGGATCTCGTCGCCCAGCGTGAGGGCATTGAACGGCTTGCGGATGTAGCCCATGGCGCCGGCGGCCATGCCGGCCTGCTCGTCGCTGGCCTGCGTGCGGGCGCTCAGCATGATGACGCGCTGCGCGGTCGTTCGCGGGTTCGCCTTGATCCGTTTGCAGGTCTCCACCCCGTCGAGGCTCGGCATCATGCCGTCGAGCAGGACGAGGTCGAACGACCGCTGTCCGAGCGCGTCCAGCACCTCGGTCCCGTCGGACACCGAGACGACGTCGAACCCGTGCCGGCGCAGGGCGACTTCCGAGACCCGGCGGATGTGGGGGTCATCTTCTGCGAGCAGGATCGTCTTCAGCTCCATGAGCGAGGCTCCCACGACATCGCTTCCAGAATCGGCAGGTGACCAAGGCCGCTTGACGGAGCGGCCAACGGCCCCGGGCCGTGTGGGTCAAGAAACCTGACGACGTGCCGATTTCGACGTATGAGCGGACACGGGTGTCGTCCGCGCGCCCGAATGCCGACGGGCGCCACGGTCAGAGGCAGCAAGGAGTAGGCTCATGACGGCGCACGTCCCGGCCCTGCTCGTCGCGGATGCCGAGCCCACGGTTGTACGCTTCGTCGACGAGGTTGGTCGAAGGACAGGGTTCGAAGTGCTCGCCTGCGCCGACGGCGCAGGCGTCGTCGCGTCGATCACCCACCGGAAGGTTGAGATCGCGCTCGTCGACCTGCACCTGCCGGGCATAGGTGGCCTGGACGTGCTGCGGCTGGCGCGGGACGCCGACCCGGCCTGCCAGGTCGTCCTGATGACCGAGCGGCCGTCGGTCGACTCCGCGGTCGAGGCGGTCAAGCTCGGCGCCGCGGACGTGCTGGCGAAGCCGCTAGACCTGTCACGGCTCGAGCGGCTCCTCGGCAGCGTGCGCGACGAGAGCGTCCGTCGTCACCACCTGCTCGAGCTCGACAACGACGCGGCCCGTCGCCTCGAGTTCTGCGGGCTCATCGGGCGAAGCCCGCAGATGCAGGACCTGTTTGCCCTGATCCGCCGGCTCGCACCTCACGTGCGCGCGGCGCTGGTGCGGGGCGAGCCTGGGACGGGCAAGGAACTCGCGGCGCGCGCCCTGCACACCCTGGGACCGCGCAGTCATCGGCCATTCGTGGGGGTGGCCTGTGCAGGGCTCGAACCCATCACGGGGGAGGTCGAGCTCTTCGGGCGGGCGGGGCAGGGCGCCAACGGCGGCACGGTGTTCCTCGAGGACGTGGCCGCGTTGTCGATGCCGGTACAAGCGAGGCTGCTGCGCGTGCTCGAGTCGGGGGAGGTCACGCGGGTGGGATCGCTCGAGGAGCACGACGTCGACCTTCACGTGATCGCGTCGACCGTGCGCGACCTGAGGCAGGCGGTGGCCGCCGGCCGGTTCCGCAGCGACCTCTTCTACCGACTCGCGGTGATCGAGCTGCCTCTGCCACCGCTGCGCGACCGGCGTGAAGACATCCCCTATCTGACCGCGGCATTCGTCCGGGAGTGCGCGGCCGCCCTCGCCAAGCCGATCAAGGGGGTCACCGCTGCGGCCGAGAGCCTGCTGCTGTCTGCTGCCTGGGACGGCAACGTGCGCGAGTTGCGCACAGTGGTCGAGCGCGCGTGCCTGCTGGCCGAGGGCGAGCTGGTCACCGAGCGCGAGATCGCGCAGAGCATGCCCGCGCCCGGGGGCACCCTTCTGACCGGCGCGTCTGACGACCGGCGCGAGGTCGACGGTGGCGACCAACTGCTGGCGACGGTGGAGCGGGCGCACATTCTGCGTGCCCTGCAACGGTCGGGGGGCAACAAGAAGGCGGCGGCCCGGATGCTGGGCGTGAGTCGGCGGGCGCTCTACCGCCGGCTCGAGCGTCTGGATCTCGGCGCCACCATCACGCGACGCCCCCGTCGCGTCGTGCACGCGTTCGAACGGCACGCGGGAGCCTGAGCGTCGGTCGCCCCCAACCGACCATCACGCGGCCACGGCAGACGGGACGTGTCGACGCGCGCCCGCGTTCGGCTGATCGGGCGTGCTATACTCGCGGGTCTGCCGGCATCTTCCGGTCACCGCGCGTCCTGCCTCGAGCCGTGATCGACACGTATCACCTGTCGAAGATCTACCCGCGCGGCGTCCACGCGCTCCGCGACCTGTCCCTGCACGTCGGCAAGGGCGAGTTCGTGTTCCTGACTGGCCCGAGCGGGGCTGGCAAGTCGACGCTTCTGCGCGTGCTGGTCTGCCAGGAGCGCCCCACCGACGGACAGGTGACCGTGGCGGGACGCAATCTCGTCGCCATGTCGCCAACCGAAGTCCAGGCGTACCGCCGCACGATCGGGTTCGTATTTCAGGACTTCAAGCTCGTGGCGAGGCGTACGGTGTTCGAGAACGTCGCCTCGGTGCTGCACACGCTGGGCGTTCCGAGAACCGTGCAGCAGCGGCGCGTCATGAAACTGCTGCAGGGCGTTGGTCTCCAGCACCGAGCGACGGCGTTCCCACCCGAACTCTCCGGGGGCGAGCAGCAGCGCGTGGCCATCGCACGCGCACTCGTCAACGACCCCGTGCTCGTGCTTGCCGACGAACCGACGGGCAACCTCGACCCCGAGTTGTCACTCGAGGTCATGGCTCTCTTCAGGGAGATGAACGCGCGCGGCACGACCGTCGTCGTGGCCACGCACGATCGCGAGCTGATCCGACACGTGGGTCATCGCACGATCACGCTCGATCACGGCCGAATGGCAACCGCCGGGGAGACGCGCTCGTGAAGCGGGCGTTTCGCCTCGTGGGCCGGTTCGTCGCAGAGGGGGCTCACAGCCTGGTTCGCGACTGGCGATCGAGCCTGCCGGTGCTCGTCGCGATCACGGCAGCGGTCGGCATCCTCGGGGTCTTCCTGCTGGCCTCGACGGCGACGAACCGTGCCATCGAGGCGTGGAGTGCCGCGGCCGAGATGTCGGTGTTTCTCGACGAGGGCATTACTAGCGCAGAGCGCCAGGCGCTCGAGCGTGAACTCGACGAGAGTGCGGTCGTCGCAGGGCGGTCGTATCTCGACGCCGAGGCGGCGGCGCGTCGCTTCGCGTCGGAGTTCCCCGAGTTGGCCGCTGCGGCAGCCTCGCTGGGACGGTCGCCGTTTCCGGCCTCCTACGAAGTGCGGCTCCGTCTGGGGCCGGGCGCGGAGCCCACGGCCCGGTTGCTGTCATCGCGCCTGGCCACAGTGCCGGGCGTGCTCGAGGTCCGGTACGAACAAGGGCTGATCGACCGGCTGTCGGTGCTGATCGCCACCGGGCAGCGCGTGGGCGCGGGCATCGCGCTGGTGCTCGTGTTCGTGGCAATCGTCGCGGTGGCGAGTGTCGTCCGGCTGTCCTACAGCACCCGGCGCAGCGAGGTCGAAGTGCTGTATCTGGTTGGCGCGCCCATCGGGGCCATACGGGGCCCCTTCGTCGCCGAGGGCTGGTTGCAGGGCACGGTGGGCGCCACCATCGCCCTGGCCCTCCTCGGCCTGAGCTTCGCGCTCTTTCGCGCGCGCTACGGCGAGGCGGTCGCATCGGGCCTTGGGGTCGACCACGTCCCGTTTCTCTCGCCGTGGACGTGTGTCGCCCTCGTGATGGCGAGCGGGATCGTGGGCGCGGTGGCGGCGCTCGTGGCGGTGACGGGATCGGGAGCGCCAGCCGACTGAACTCGTCCCTGCCCGCCGACAGTGCGTGCCAGGCTGTCGGCGGGTCCTGCCGTTACGCGGCGTTGACACGACGCAGAAGGTCCGACTACGATCCAGAGTGTCTGCGTTGCACATGGATCGACCGACGAGTCGCATGTACCGCGTAGCCGGCGATCAGCCTTCCCCCAGGTTTCCTCTCGGCAAGCGCACCGACTTCTATCGCGAGGAGTTCCTCAAGCACCGCAGGTGTCTCGAGTGGCAGCGCGAGTATTTCTCCGAGCGGGCGATTTCCGAAGTGGAGTGCGTGCTCACTCGCATCCTCATGGACCTCGACCGCTTGTGCTGTCGCGATGATGTCGACGGTCACGTGAGCGAACTGCTGCGCAAGCTCGACATGGTGACCGGGTTGTCAGGGTGGAGCGATCCAGGCTCGCTGCACTAGAGGCCGACCACCGGCGTCTCACCGCCTTCCTCCGGCCGATCGTCTCCGCGGGCATTGCCGCCGTGGAGCCGGGCCAGCTCATCCTTCAGGCGCTCGACGAACAGACGAAGGCCACGCTCCGCGCGGCGCGCACGGTCTCAGTGGTCGCGGCCGGCAAAGCCTCTGCGACGATGTGGCGGTCGTTTCTCCAGCATGCGGACGTGACGGTTCGCGAAGCGATCGTGTCGGCACCGGGCGAGCCTGGCTGCCTGCCCGGTCCGGCCATCCACTTCCGCGCCTCGCATCCGGTGCCGGACGACCGTAGCGTGGCCGCCGGGCTCGCGGCGCTCGACCTGGCGGCCCGCGTTCCAGAAGACGGCGTGCTCGTGGTGCTGCTGTCGGGCGGGGCCTCGGCGCTGCTGGCGGCGCCCGCGCCAGGCCTGACGATGGGCGACAAGGGTGCCGTCACCAGGCTGCTCCTTTCACGAGGCTGCGCCATCGACGGGCTGAACTGCGTGCGCAGGCACCTGTCGCGCCTGAAGGGTGGCCGGCTGGCGGCGTGCTGCCCCGGGCACGTGTTCACGTTGGCCATCTCCGACGTGTGCGTGCCGGTCGACGACGACCCGGCGGTGATTGGTTCCGGTCCCACCGTGCCGGATCCCACGACCTGGGCCGACGTCCTCGATGTGCTCATCCGTCACTCGTGCTTGGACGAGGTGTCGCCGGCCCTCCGGCGCATCGTCGACGAGGGTGTGCGCGACGGCACCGACGAGACCCCGAAGCCGGGTGATGTGCGCCTCGCCCGGACGGAGTACCGCGTGATAGGGAGCCGAGCGCACGCGATGGAGGGCGCACGACGCGAGGCCGAGCGCCTCGGTTTCGCAACGGCGGTGATCGATCGGGCCACCACGGGCGAGGCCCGCGTGGTGGCGCCTCGACTCATGCGCGAGATGCGCCGCGCGCTCGAGGGACGCGCGCGGCCGGCCTGTGCGATCGCGTCGGGCGAGACGACGGTCGTCGTGCGTGGCAAGGGACGCGGCGGCCGCAACCAGGAACTCGTGCTGGCCGCAGCCGAGAGCCTTGCGGGTCTGCCTCACCCGGCGGCCTTTGCCTCCGCAGGGACCGATGGCGTGGATGGCCCCACCGACGCGGCCGGGGCGGTCGCCGATTCGACGACGCTGTCACGTGCCGCCCAGAGGGGCATCGATCCATCGGTCGCGCTCGAC
Source organism: Acidobacteriota bacterium (assembly GCA_017860085.1). Taxonomy (GTDB): domain Bacteria; phylum Acidobacteriota; class Vicinamibacteria; order Vicinamibacterales; family JAFNAJ01; genus JAFNAJ01. The sequence goes on from JAFNAJ010000004.1 coordinate 28,512, forward strand.
GAGAACGACTCGAACCGCTTCTTCGCCCGGCTCGACGACCTCATCCTCACCGGCTCCACGGGCACCAACGTCGGCGACCTCCAGGTGCTGCTCCTGGGGTCCCTGTAGGTTTGACCCTGGGTGCACGGCGGCGGCGCAGGCCTTCGGGCCTGCGACCGACCGCCAAATGCCGAACGCCAAGCGCGGCCTTCACTTCAGGATCGTCGCCGTCACGGTGACAGTGACCCGCCGTTCGGTCATCGGGTCGGTCGACTCGGAGACGACCAGAGGCTTGCCGCTCTCGAGCACGATGTCCTGCCGCGATCGCACCTGGTTGCGCGCGCCCTTCTCCGACGTGGCGTCCACGACGTTGTAGTCGATGCTCAGCATCAGGAGCAGCCTGTTGCCATCGAGGAGACGAGGGTGCGCGTCGACCGAGAACGGTGCGGCCAGGACCGGGCCTGGCGTCGCGACTTCCGGCTGGTTGCGAATCTGCGCGCTCTCGCCGTCTGCCGTGGTAAGGATGAGTTGCTTGGAGTGCGCCGGTTTCGATCCGACCTGCTCGGTCACCGTCACCTCGACCCGCACGTTGACAGGCTTGCCCGCGCGTCGAGCGGGGGCGTCGGGCGTCTGCTCGGCCCGGGCAGCGGGTGACGCGGGCTGTGCCGGCTGGGCTGGCTGCGGTGCTTGAGATGACTGAGCGCTGGCCACCGCTGCGGCGGGCGCAGGTGCCACGG